>JAFPGA010000086.1 GCA_017423085.1 Paludibacteraceae bacterium
GAACCTCCCGCAGAAAAGCAGAGCTGCGTGTTCGTACGATACGAAACCGTCGATCCGGCATCGGTCGGCGCATTGTCTGTGCCTAACGTGAACTGCGAGTCGCTCTGTTTGCTACGAGCCATGTTCGTAGATGAGAATGTCAGGAAGTGGCTCGCATTTCCGTACAAAGTCTCCTCTGTTGATTGCTCCATATACACAGCAACCACCAGATTCTCTCCGCTGTAAGCAAACGGAGTCTCCAGCTCAATAACCACCCAATCATCATCGTTACTGAACGTAACAACGGTCGGAGACAACACTTCTTCAAGGTCCTCCCGGATGAAGTTCGAGCCGAAGGTCTCTACATCCGTGTTCGCCATAAAGATGGAGATCTTACGCGTCATCGTTGAAGAAGCTGTGTTGAATTGGAAACCAATACTAACAATGCTTCCGGCGCCTTGCTCGATCTCATCCGCCGTAAAGAGCTGTTGAGTGTAACTGTAGTGATACCAACTTCCTACAGGCAGATAACTGGAACTGGCTGTGGTGCCTTCTCCTATCTGCACGCATGTCTGAGCTGTTACCACTTGGGACATACCAACTAGACACAACAGTGTCATCATCAGGAATGCCCACTTTTGAGTAATTTTTCTCATAAGCTTTTTAATTAAGTTAAACAATAAAAAATAAACAAACTATAAGTAGTTTTTGTCCAAAGTATACAATTTGGGCAGCAAAGGTACGGAAAATTTTCGATATGCGCAAATTTTTTATTAAAAAAACGCCATTATGTAACAAAAATGACAAGTAGAGTTTGCAAAATGGCATATTAAGAAAAACAACAAAGGGCACCTCGCAGGAAGTGCCCTTTGTTGCAAGCCGACAGACGATTACCGTCTCGGGTCGGTTACTTTGAGTCCGGCAGCATTGTACCACTCATCGTTGATGATGATGTACATGTTGTCGTTTACGATCACTTTGCGTGCGCCATTGGCACCCGTATGGATATCATCTATCGCCTCACGCTCGTCATAGATTGTCAGGGTATGCACAAGGATGGTAGTACACTGCCCAACCTTCACTTCCACGGTATCCATATACACACCCGTCGGCGTGCCGGCAGCATAGTAAATCGGTGCCTGACCGGCGGTGTATGGATAGTTCGGGTTATCATAGGTAAACGGCAGTTCGTGCAGTTCCACACGGCTCGAATCAAAGACAGTGTCTTGTGCACCTTCCACATAGGATACGATCAACGTCCTGATACTGTCACAACCCAAGGACGAGACAATCGTATCAAAGAACATACCGGCACGGTTGTACGGATTGCCATTCCATATATAGGTCTCGCCCTCGCATATGCTAACCAGTTCCTCCTCGGCGTATCTCCGCGGCGTAACAGTCAGGTTGAGCGTTACGATACTGTCACATCCGTGCTCGGAGAGCATTTTACGGCGGTAAACGCCTTCTTTCTCCTTGCTGCCGAAGTTGAGATCGGAATAGGTTTCTCCCTCACAAATGGTGTCGCTATAGACGAATTCCGTAGCAGGGAAGACCTCGACCTCGAGTGAGTACACGAAATCGCGTTCACCCGCTTTAGCCTCTTCGTCTGTTGCATAGACACTGCGCGGATAGATATGGATACCCGGTTCAGTGGTCTCTCCGGAGAGGACGATATCACCAACTACGATATCCTCGTATTGGCAACCGGAAGCATAGTCAATCGTCTTGTCGAAGTACGCCAGACGGACATTGTCCACGTGGATAGCAATACCGGTATTCGAATTGGTCTTCGCCTCACGATAGAAACCGATACGGATGTTCTTGCCGGCATAAGGCGCCAAGCTGAAGCGTACGTTCTGACCGGTAGCCGAGATCTCACGGAGCTGGCTGCCGACCGGATTGGTATTCTGCCACTTCATGAGGATATTCTCCGACTTCCACGTAGCACCACCGTCCTCGGAAACAATGATCATGAAGTAGTAATCGTCCTTCATATCGCTCTCGGAAACGGCAGCACTGGTCGCAGAGTGGCTGGAGTTACAAGCCGTGAGTGCCAGATCCATCGAGAAATGCACACTATCGCCCTCCGGCAAGTAGAATGCCGGGGTGATCATCCAGTTGTAGTCACTCAGATAACCAACCGAAGTATAGTGCGAACCCTCCAGACCGTAGTCATTCGCAGCACGCTTGAATCCATAGGAGTTATCCGTCGTGGACGTAGCGGTGTTGTGGTCCACGATTTCCGCTGCGTGACTGGAACTGAAGGTCCACTCGCTTGTGCTGACAGTTGCGGTGAACTGCTCCAGGAAGTACGGACTGCGCAAGGTCTTGAAGCTCTCCTTCTTGGCGAAGTCACTCTCGCCTTGATTGCCGCTACAGATCGCTTTTACACGCCAGTAGTAGGTCGTCATCATCTCCAAACCGGTTACGGTGTACGGGTTCGAATCCACTGTGTCGTTGAAGGCGAATGCCTCTTCGCTTGCGAAATACGGGTCCTCCGAAACCTGTACCACGAAGATGGAATCACCACCCTGCCAGCTGAGCGTCGCTTCATCAGCGCCCAAATGAACAACCGTGAGATCCGTCGGGTCTTTACACTCCTGACGACGCATAAAGGCTATATCGTCCAGCCAAATATAGTCGCTGTTCTGACGTGTGTCGGAACCCTTGGCGTAGAATGTTGTCATAAACGCCACATACGGACCGGTAGCACCGGCGAGTTCCACCTTCATCCGCTGATAGAGATAGTGGTTGTCCGCGTTCGCCACATTGGAGGTAGTGAGCGTACCGTCATAGGTGAAGGTATCAATTGGCACAAAAGTAGAAGCATCGTTCGGGTCGGTCATCGTACCTACCATGACGGACTTGGAGTAACTGCTACCGGTGTAGGTGTTCACCACCTTGTTGGTAATCGCGCTCACGTACGCCGGGCGCATCCAGAAGGTTACCTGGAGCGTATCATACGACGTGATATCCATCTCCGGCATAGCGATATACGGCTGGTAGGATGTACCATAACTGCTATTGTATGCGCGCATCATCACTGCAGCCGAATCGGTGTGACTGTAGAGATAGTTCGCCGTATTGAACTGGTTGTACGGGTCATAGGTACTATTCATCCATTGACCTTGAATCGCATCACTGTACGTCCAGCAGAGGGTTTGCTTGGCAGTCGTCTGACCGTCAATCAGTCTCACGCCTTCTGCCTCCTCAAATCCGCAGGAATAATCTGCTGTAGCCGGTACACACTCGGTGATGAAACCAACCGGCAGCGTGGCCTGGGTGTCATCGGTCAGGTTGGTCTGGTAAACATACCACTGATAGGATGTTCCTCCCACAAGGCCCTGTGCCACATACGAAGTACCGGAAACGGTATCGCGCAGCACCTCTTCGCCATTGGCATTAAGAAGCACTACTACAGACGACAGGTCCGGATGACGTACCGTCCAGGACAGCATAGCCGATGTAGCGGTGATGTTGGACGTCGTGGCACCTACCGGCGCAAACAGCGTATTACCCGGCGCTTTGATACTCAGGTCGTCCAGGAAGAAGAGACCCGGGCCCGGTTGGAAGAGCACGATATAATCGCCCTGTGCACCCGCCAACGGAGCACGCATCACTTCCCAGTATTGCAGACCTGCCGGATCGTTGTACACATAATCGTTGTGTGTCAAATGGGTCTGACGATAGGTCAGCGTGTCGAGAATCTGCAAGGTGCTGAAGTCGTTCGGATCCGTGAGTGTACCCACTACAATGGACTGACTGTAATTCGAACCTAAGAACATCGCGCTCACGATCTTGTTATGATCGCTTGCCGGCTCCAGATCATCATTATCATCCAGATTGACGAAGCAACGACCGTAGAACTCGATCATCATCGTGTCGAGATTACAATGGAGCTTCGGCAATACAAGATACGAGTTGGAATACGAAGAGGTGGTGTAAACGCGCAGCGCAGGGCTGTCGTCACGTCCCATCACGCAATACTGGCTAAGGGCATCCGGAGCGGCTCCGCCGTAATAAGCGTATCCCTTACGCTGAACGAGCCACTGATAGCCGTTCGCAGGTGTCTCATAGGTGATACCGACATTGAAGCAAGCGGGCTTGAAGTAGAGCGAATCGGAAGCCTGACCGGCTAACACATCGTTCGCCTCCCAATCGTACTCGCTATCGAAATCCCAGTAGAACGCACCTTCGTCGTTCGGCTCCATATCCTGACATATCGTGCGGAATGCCTGGCTGGACGAAACAACATAGTCCGTCTTGTCCGGTGCATTAGCCGCTGTGAGGATAGCCGTGTAGTCGGCACGCGGAGACAGACCTTCTACCAACTGCGAGGTGGTGGTCAGGTTCAGATACTCCACTACATTAGCGCCGCTCTCGTCCTGGATATACAAGTTCCACGGACCGCCGACATTCTGCCACTCTACAAGCGCAGAGGTTCCTCCGACAGGGGTCACTTTTTCCAAAGCAACCAGACTATAGCCCTTCTCCGCACCCAGCGTCACATCGTCGATATAGATGTACGAACTAACGGACGGCTGTTTCGGTGTATGGAGTACCAATTGCTTGTCCGCCATCATCGCGGAGTCAACATCCAGCGTATAGTAACTATAGAGGTAATTGTTGTCATCATCCGCAACCTCTTTGACATCGAGTTGGTCAAGACGGAGGGTTACCAGCGGCTCATAGGTATCGAAGGTGCGGTTGCGATCCACGGTACCGATCTCCAGCACGGCATCGTAACTTAATGCCGGCTGCATGGTCTGCGCCGAGATATACGCCGGACGTACCTTGAACTCGAAGGAACGATCTTTCGCTTCGTCAATAGACGGGAAGATGACATAGGCACCGTAGTAACTACCCGCCGAGTACATCGACAGCGCACCCGTACCCGTGTGGGAATAGAGATACGAAGTGGTATTCTCCAAACTATACGGATAATAGGTATAGCCGGTGGACGGTTCGCCCACGGTGTCACGGTCCGCTACGAGTGCCGGATGGATGTAGTAGTTATCACTCTTGGAGTTAGCACTACGCTCCCACAGTTCCGTCTTCTCGAATCCGAAGAAGTAATTATCTTTGAAGTAGAAATTGGTATGCACTTTGAGCGGAGTCTTGGTCCAAGCACTATTGCCCAATGCTCCATCACATACGGCACGTGCATATACATTATAACTCGTGGCAGGTTCCAGATGAGAAACCGTGACAATATTAGTATCCACGCGTATCTTGTTCGACGTGGTATCCAGATACTTATCCAGATCGCGGATCTTCGCCAGCGCTGCCTCGGAAAGCACCACAAGGTCGCATTGGTCCGCCTCAGCCGTGATCTCCAGCTCTACCGAATTGAAGGTAGAGGATGTCATCTTCAGTCTCGGCATATGACAAGCCGAAAGCATAGTCAAGCCGATATTGGTGACATAGAGGTCATTGGACGTGCCGCCGGACTGCATACCGGAAGTGAAGACCAGACGGTCATGCGGCAGATTATAATCACCCAATGCCGCTTCAAAATGCTGGAACGACGTGCCGTCGCTCAATGCAAACGAAGCCGCCTGTACAAAGGTGCTCGGATCTTCCGGATCCGCCATCGTACCGATATAGATCGTTGCGCTCGCTGTCGAACCACTGCTGTAGGGTTTGGCATCAAAAGACACTTGAAGATCCATCAGATTAGCTTCCAGTGCCGGTGCTACGATATAACCGGTGTTACCCGAACTGGTCGTATAGAGATCTATCGCATGATAGGTCTTGTTACTCGAAGTGACGGAATAAATCTTGGTATAGGACGAACCGCGGAAAATCCAGCAACCGGGTTCTGTGTCGCCCACTTCATAACTCATAAAGTCATCATAGAACGGTAGCGACACACCGGTTGAGGTCGGGCACAACGTACGGATAGTAGCATAGAGCAACGATATCTCGGTGCTGTCCGTCGCGCTACAGATACCCTGTGCATAGACATAATAGGTGGATGCTGCACGCAGGTTACGAAGGCGTACACGGTCAGAATGGTCCACAATCGAGTCCACGAGATAATCATACGTCGCTTTCTCGTCATCGTCGAGTACGCGGTCAGCCACCAAGAGACGATAACTGTCCTGATAGCCCTTCCAGCTGATGACTGCCGAACTCTCGCCCACGCTGTCCACCGTGAAGGACGATACAGGACGGCAACTCGGGATGAGAGAAACGGAGATCTCCGAAATATAAGCGTAATTGGAGACACCGAACTCGCTGAGGAACATGATGTTCGTACCCATACGACCCATGTAGTCACCATCATAGTTCTCAAATCCCACACTGTACGGCTCATAGCCGGTATGGCTGAGATTAATCGTATCTACGGCAACAAAGGTATTCAGGTCACTCGGGTCACTCACGATACCGATAATCACTTGACTGTTGTTGGAGGGGGTAGAACTACCGCGTCCCCAGAAGTTAACCTGGTACTTGCTGATGCTGTCCACAAACAGCTCCGGCATGATCGCATACGCACCTACATTCGTCGAATAAGAGCTGACGTAATCAGCTATGTACAGGAAGTTATAACCGTTGTGCTTATACGTTGAAGCCGTAGCTACCGACGGGATATAATCGGACGAAGCACTCAAGCCCTGCGTCTTACTACCAATGGTCCAGCAAGGCAGATAACGGTTGGACGACGTACCGGTGATATATCCTTCTTCTTCAGAGAAGGTGATGGTACCCATGGTGCTCGGCTTCAGCGCCAGACACGGTGTCGTAACGGTGAGCGTGCTCCACTGGGAAACCACGGAGTCACAATAGGTAGCGGTATAGATATAGTACTTTGTCTGCTCGGACAGACCGCTCACGCGCTGTGAACGTACATCCAGCGTATCGAAGTATATTACATAGTCCGCCGGAACACGATAGGTCGGCGAGAGGAGCGAATCCGTAGAGAGCTGATGGTTGGACACCAGCAGCAACCACTCATTGTCCGTACGCAGACCGCTACCGACACGTATGGTTTGTGCCGTCAGGTCTGAATAAGTCGGCTTGGTGAACGGACAGGTCATCTTCATAATAGACACATCGTCGAGGTACGCATAGCTCGTAGCATCATACGGCGTACGCCATGCGAAATACTTCGCAGTAGCCGGTATGAGAGCTTCGTACTCACTCAAGTCGTAGGTGTACTGCTCGCTGCTGCCTGTACCCTTAACAGAGTCAATCACAACGAAGGTGCTCAGATCATGCGGGTCAGACATCACACCGCACAACCAGGTATAGGACGTGCTGGCGTACATATTGAAGGTTACTGCCAGCTCCTTCATATGGTTGATATCAATCTCAGGCGAAACGATGTACGCCGGTACGTAGTCATAATACTCATAGCCGTACAGACGATAGGATTTGCTGCCCGAATTGGAATAACTGGTGTTGTTGTAGATATACGGGATATACGATGTACTGGTCGTAGCCCCGTTGCCTACCGTCCAGCACTGTGCCTGATAGGCATCGCTATAGGATGTGCCGCCCTGGTAGTTCTCAAACGTCTCTTTGTTCGGTTTGCTCGGATCCATCTTCTCGCAAGCGGTCTGAATGGTGTGCATCGTCCAGATACTGTCGCCGCAAAGCACGCGGATATAGACATAATAGGTCGAAACCGCCTTCAGGTCCTCCACATGGAACGTGCGACCGGTGATCAGCGTATCGTTGATGATCGCTACGTTGGCCGTATCGTAATTGCCCGCAGCCACTTTCTCCAGACTGATATTCGTGTTGAGAACACGGAGTTCCCACTCGTCGTTCGTCGAGAGACCGTCCCACTGGAAGTCCACCGAATGTGCGTCCTCTGCCGTCTGGCGGAAGTTGTACGCCTCCAGACAGGTAGCATCGCGCAGCTCAATGTTATCAATCAGCACATCGCTCGTGCCCGAGAAACCGGACGAGAAAGCGATATTGTCATACGCCAGATTGTAGTCGCTGAGCAAGAGCGTCACTTTCTTGAACTCCGAACCGCCGGTATTGCGAATGGTATCAAACGGCACAAAGGTACTCTTGTCTTCGATGTCCCCCATCGTACCGACATACAGAGTCGAGGTGGAGGTAGAGCCCGAGCTGTACGAACGCGTCTCGAAGGTCAGCATCATATCCGACAGATTGCCTTCAATCGGCGGCATGATCGCCACACAACAATACGACGTACCGGAGGTCCAAAGTTCCAAGGTCTTGCCGCCGTTGGCACCATAGATGTACGGATAACTCGTTCCGAGGTAGTTGATCATCTGCCAGCAAGGCAACTGCGGAGCGGCATTGGAAGAAGTAGAGGTACAACTCTCGAACGTCTCTTTGTACGGGAAACCGACATTCGGACACGGCGTAGTGAACGGGAACTCGGTCCACCATGCAGCATCGCCGTTGCAGACGGTACGGATATACAGCACGTAATCCGTCTGGTCTTTCAGACTGTCGATGACAAATTCCGGAGCCAGTGCCTGATCACCCATCCATACCAAGGTATCGGCATATACCACCTTACCCAAACGACGGAGTTCCTCAAAGGTCTTATCCTTCTCAAGTACCGTCAGAGCGGAGTTTTTAACAAGAACCGCCTCCCAGAAATTCTGCTGCGAAGCCGTCCAGGACATCGTTACCGAGTTGGACGTCACATCCAGTTCGACATTCTGAGGCGGTGTACACTCCGACACCTTCTCCACACGCAACTCATCGATATAGTTGACCGTGTTCTCCGCCATACCGCGTACGTCATCCCATACAATCGCGATGACACCGTCCTTCGGACCGTCATAACTCTTGAAGTTAGCATAACACATGGTATAACCATCTGCCGTCAGCGTGAAACTCGACACCTTGTGGAAAGTATTGATATCCATCGGGTTGGTCATCACACCGATCGTGGCGTGCGCTTTCTTGTACGTGTTCGTGTTCGCACCGCCGCTGAGGTAGAACTTCACCTGTACGCTATCCAGGTTCTCCACCATCGGGAGCGTGATCCACGCATCGGTACCGGCCACCTTGTCCATATACAGACACTGGTTGCCTTTGAACTTGTTATTCGAGGTGAGCGACGGATACTTGGAGTCGTTACCAAACAGATTGACGCGCTTGATTTTCAACTCAAAATCCAGCGTATAAGGCTCGGTACTCATCGTATCCAGCGTCACAAACGGATAGCGGTACGACCAGTCGGCACCCACCGCCTGTACATATACATAATAGGGGTGGTTGTTCCAACCATGGTACGGTGCCAACGAATCGGTACGGTAGCTGTTGGCTTCAACCGTTACTTGATCCACTATTGCCTCCGGATTGGGGTTCGCAGGATCAACCTCGGTGTTCGTAATGAGCACGTTGTACGCACCCGCATTGCCTTCCCACGAAATGGTGGCAAACGTATCACGCGGATTGACGCTGATCTTGGTCACTTTCTGCACTTCGGGGATATACTCAATCGACAGATTGTCCAGATAGAACAAGTTCTGGCGGTCGAAATCGCTCACAAAACCGATGTAAGCACCATTTCCGGTATAGGATGACAGTTCCACTATGTTCTCCTGGAACGCCTTGTTGCCCCATACCGTTATGGTATCCACCGGTACAAACGTAGTGATATCATCCGGATCGTCCATCACACCCACAATCAGACCACGACCGTACTGGCGACCTACATAGGTATAGACGGTACTCCAGAAATGTACCTGACATTTGTTCAACGAGAAGTTCGGGTTCAAAGTATCGGCGAGTGCCGGTGTGGTCAGGAATACATATTTACCACCCGGTACAACCGTCGACACTTTCGTTGCACCCGAGAAAATAACCGCCGGAGTGGCATCGGGCGAATACTTCGACAACTCGGAAGAAGAAGTCACTTTGGAGTTCACCCAAGGCACTGCAGCACCGGTATTGTTCCCCCATCCCCATTCGGGATCCTGACTCTGGGTCCTGGGATAGTTGAAGTTCTCCGTGAACGGTACCTGTCTGGTAGCACGCACACGGAAACCGTACGGGTGCTCCGCCTCCTCGCTGCTCCATGGGCTAATCTCGTTCTCACAGATCGAACGGATATAGACATAGTAGTACTCGCCGGATTCCAAGGTGAGATCGTAACTATGCCGCCTTCCGTCCACCAGACCGTGAAAAGCCAACTGTGCCTCCTGCTCCTCGGACAACTCATCCGGATTGAGCGTGTCTTTGCTGACAATCAATTCAAAGTTTATCGCATCCCACGAAGCGGACCAGGCAATATTGACACGGTTCGAGCCTTTGTTGCTCGCCATGATGTTACGAGGAACTGTACAGTCGGGAGCCGAACGCACTTTGATACTATCCAGTACGATACCGTGTCCCAGGTTATCCGAACCCTCAAACGCAATTTGATAATTCGGGCCTACCTCCAGCAAGTCCAGCGTCACTTTCTGCCAGTTCGCCATCGCGGAACTATACTCTGCCAGCTGTTTCCACTTGGCATTCGGGCCCGTACGATACAGCACACGCAATGTATCGCGGTCTGCCGCCCATTTGGGATTGGCATACCAGAATATCAACTGAGGCTGGTACACCTTACGCGGACTGAGGTCCATCACCTTACTTACAAGACGGGTGACATACCCTTGCGTCTCACCCGTGTTGTTACGCAGATAAGCACGCTTCGAACCCTGCTTGACCGTAGCCGGCCAAGACAATCCGTCCTCGATGCTCTCTACAGCCCATGGAGTGTGCCCCGACACAAACTCCTGTGTCCACACACTGTCCTGAATGCCATTCTCAAAACCCTCGTCCAAGACGATTGTCTGGGCATTGAGACTCATCACAGCAGCCATCACGGCTACCAATAACATGAGTAGATGTTTCTTCATAACTATATATAATTATAAAACAAAAATGATTATCTGCCTTAAATAAACAAGTTTTAGCGTGCAAAATTACACAAAATATTTTGATTTTACAACAAATTGTCTAAAAAAGTGCCTATTTTATGAATTTTGCAAAGTCTATTTTACACAAAAAAAGCGACTCTTTTCAAGTCGCCTTTTCCTTATAATATATACGCGTGCGCGTTAGAGTCCTGCTTCGTACGCTTTCGCGTCCATCAGTTTGTCCAGCTCGGACGCATCTTTGACAGAAATGCGGATGATCCAGCCCTCGCCGTACGGGTCGTTGTTAACCAACTCCGGCTGTGCATCCAGCGCACCGTTGATCTCCAGCACCTCACCCGATACCGGCATATTGAGGTCACTGACCGTCTTCACTGCCTCTATACTACCGAACACCTCGCCTTGACCTACGGTCTCGCCCAAGGTCGGAACATCGATGAACACGATCTCTCCCAACTCCGACTGTGCGTAATCGGTAATACCTACATACGCCTCGTCACCCTCTACACGAATCCATTCGTGCTCGCTGGTATAGCGAATATCTTCAGGAAAATTCATAATTCGGATTTATAATTTATGATGTATGATTTAATACTGAATCGGCGTACCCGGAATCTGGTCACCCAGCGTGGACATCGCGCAGCGGAAACCGATCTTGGACGAAGCCTTGTCCTCATCCAGATAACGACGGGTGGACGGATTGAGCCAGAAGATACGGTCAGCCCACGAACCACCTTTATATACGCGGCTGGTTTTGGTGATCTTCGGAGCCAGAATATCGGTAGGATCCGGCTTGTAGATATAACCCTCAGACAGGTTTGCCATACCTACAGAATCCAACGGATAGTCGGTATCGAGCAGACTGGCGAAATCGCCATCCAGCACGTCACGCTTATCGTCCTCTTTACCCCAGGTAATCATCACACAACCGGTGGAGTCAATCTGGAACTTGCCATCCTCATCCAGTACCGGACGGCTGAATATATTACCACGGAAAGAGTTGTACTCCGAGAACTCCTGGAAGGTCGTCTCACGATATACATCCAGTACCCACTCGTTCACGTTACCTGACATGTTGTACAATCCGAAATCGTTCGGTTCGAAGGCATCAACCGGGTTGGTGATGACATACCGGTCGTTCAGCGCACCGCTGACACCCATCATGTCGCCTCGACCACGAATGAAGTTAGCTTGCATCTGACCCAGGTTCTTTTTCGACATATCGCGCGGATGATAACCCGACCACGGATATACCTTACCCTCGATGGTCAAACCATCCTCTCCTGCAACCGGAGCATAGGCAGCAAACTCCCACTCTGCCTCCAGCGGCAGACGGTAACCGGTCACGAAGATACCATCGGCAATCGTCACCTTACGCTCGATGCCGTGGAACAGATCCTGCTTCGGATGACGACCGAACTCCGGTACATAGGTATCGTCCAACAGATATTTATCGGTATTGAATACAAACTTGTCGCGGATATACTCGTAGCTCAGACGATAATAGGTCTCCATCTCGCCTTCCTCACCGTCTTCCACCGGACGCTCCATAGCTACCAACTCATAGCCCGGATGCTCCAACTGCCACTCTTCCACTTCGTCTTCTTCCCACTCCTGGAGCAAGCCCGGGAAATCAGGAATCTCCATAGCACCGCAGTTGATGAGCGCCATCTCGTTAACACGGTCTGTACGCCACTGGCAGTAAGCCATCGCCTGGTCCCAGCTCACACCGACGATCGGATAGAATGAGAAAGCAGGGTGCTCGAAGTAGTTATCCTCATACGGATCGTTGTACGCCATGTCTTCGCGCCATACCGTGTGGTCCGGACGAGCCTTGTCCACCAACTCCGGAGCGATATCGCCGTACACAATCTCCAACCAATGGAGATACTCGTTCCAGTTCAGATTGGTTACCTCATACTTGTCCATGTAGAACGAACTAACCGTGATCTGACGACTCTCATTGTTGAGCGTTGTGGTCAGGAACTCATCCTTCGGTCCGAGCGTCATCACACCACCTTGGATAGGCACCATTCCGGGAGGGTTAACATTGCCCACACCCTCGTTAGCCTCGAAATTAGTAGTCTTACGGTCGAAATAATTCCAACCCGTGGTGTTACTTACGCGGGTGTTCAACTCACGCTTCTGGCATGCCGTTGCACCCATTACCACCGAAACAATCAAAAGATACTTTACTACACTTTTCATATTGTTTTTGATAGATTGATTATATTCTTTTTCCAGTTATTTTTACGCATGCACCCGTATGCACACACGTTTCAGCTTGCAAATGTACTGCTTTTTTTGCACATACGCAAATTTTTGTTCGTTTTTTTTGCATATTTGCGGTTTTTTTTTGCACATTCGGATTTTTTGTAGTAATTTTGCAGCGTGAAAACGCAAATTATGGCCATTGGCAACGTCACGCCGGACAGTTTTTATGCCGCGTCCCGGTTGGAGGATGATTCCCGGATTCTGACCTGGGCGCGCGATGCCGTGGCGCAGGGTGCAGACATACTGGATATCGGCGCATGCTCCACCCGTCCCGGCAGTACGCCTGTCAATGAAGAGGGCGAATGGCAGCGTCTGGAGCCGGCGCTGGAGATCATCCGGACCGCTTTGCCGGATGTACCGCTTTCCATTGATACCTTCCGTCCCGAGATAGTGCGTCGCGCACTCAACCGGTTCGGAAAAATGATGATCAACGACGTCTCCGGAGGATGCGAAGCCATGTTCGCGCTGGTGCGGGCACACCGCGTACCGTATGTCTGGACGCTGCGCGGTGACTTGGATCTGCCCGCACGACATGATCAGATGCAGGACATCGATCTGGTGCTGGATCCGGGTTTCGGGTTCATCGGCAGTACCGAACAGGATTATGCATGTATGCGGGAGATGGACAGTCTGCAGCAGTTCGAGCGCCCCATTCTGGTGGGAGTGAGCCGCAAATCCATGCTGTGGAAACCGCTTGGCATACACCCGGAAGACTGTCTCGCCGCCACCCAGGTGCTGCACCTGTATGCGCTGTTGCACGGTGCGTCCATCCTGCGCGTGCATGACGTGAAAGAAGCCGCACAGACCATCAAAATATATGAATCATTAACTCGTAAATCATAAATCACAGTATGCATTTACTGTCTTTCTCATTCGGATTCAAAGATGCTATTGACATCTTGCTCGTAGCCGGTATATTGTACGAGACCTATCGCCTGCTGCGACGCACAGGTGCCGCCAACCTGTTCTGGGGTATCCTGGCATTCATCGTGGTGTGGTTCCTCGTCAGCTTTGTGTTCCAACTTGATCTTACCGGTGCGCTCTTCGACCGCATCATATCCGTCGGTGCGATTGCCCTTATTGTCATCTTCCAGGAAGAGATCCGTATGTTCTTCTACCGTGTCGGATCGCGTTTCTCCTCCTTACAACTGATACGCAGACGCTCGCCCGAAGGAGAAGGGGTACAACGGCAGCAGATTTTTGAGATTACCCAGGCTTGCCGCCACATGGCATCCAAGAAAACGGGCGCTCTGATTGTGCTGGCAGGTGCAGGAAACCTCAAAGAGATAGTGGATACCGGCGAACGCCTTGACGCGCGCGTGTCCGCGCGGTTAATAGAAAACATATTCTATAAGAATACACCGCTTCACGACGGCGCACTCATCATCCGCGATGACAAAATGCTCGCCGCCGCCTGTATCCTGCCCGTCAGCAAAGACCAGACCATTCCCAAGCACTACGGTCTACGGCACCGCGCAGCATTAGGACTGACAGAAAAAACGGACGCGACGTGCATCGTCGTGTCCGAAGAGACAGGGCATATTTCTATTGCCTCTGAAGGTACGATACGGGAAGTGAAAGATGACGAGTTATTCCTCGTACTGCATTCCTCGACCACTCTTGTATGACTTGGCGGATGAGCGGTAGCCGTCGTGACAGATAACGCACTGACCGGCCTCCGGCAACTGGAAGAGTATCGTGAACTTCAATCCAACCACCAGATTTCTGATCTCAGCTGCAAAGCCTTCGGTGGACATGATATCGTTCATTACCAGATTATCCACCATGCTGGAGGTATGATGCACCGGATAGGTGCTTCCTGCGTTATACTTGATATACTGCGTATCGATCGGCCGAACCACCTTACGACCATCCTCCTCAACGTACACCCCAAGATCCATCTGGTCACGAGAATAGTGGATATCCATCAGTCCATACTCGAAATATCCCGCCAGACGGAACTCCACCTTACGCTTCGGCACATCGTAGCCGACGGCATTGGTCACCAGACCCAGACGACCACCGATCTCCGCGCTCAGGTTGATACTCGGTTTGAACGCCGTCTTCACACCACCGCTGATGGGTCTGTTATCAAAGAACTGGAACTCCGGCATGCCGTGGAACTCGTCAAACTCGTTGTACACGCCGTACGTATTCAGCAAGGCTGTCGAATGCGTATGTGCCCAGATGCTCACGTCCACTTTCACACCGGCCAGCATATAGAATTTGGCATGCTGTACACCAATCATCAACGGTATCTGCAACGCCACATTCCTGTATTGGTCATGGCGGTCATTGATATCATATACATAATCGAACAGGTCGCCGTCCACATCGAGCTGGTTCGCCAGCACCTGCGTCATACTGCTACCCTGAATGAAACTGGTGGCACCGGCTTGCGCACCGACACCGACTTGTAACAAAAAGCGCGTAGGACTGTATTTTCCGCCCGCTTGCATTTCGTACAGAAAACCTAAACCACCTACTCCTCCGAAACTTGGACCGAACTTGCTCTCTTTCGGCATCAATGTCCATTCGCCGGCTTGCACATAGCCGCCCATGTAATTGTACACTTTTGCCTGTATCGTGCCGCTAAAAAGCACTGCGAGCAACAAAACCCAATATGATTGATGTTTTTTCACCGAAATAATTTGTATTTTTCATTTTTTTGTAGTACCTTTGCACCCGATTTCGGATTAAGGTTACCCAGCAACGTCAATTTGCGACCGCAAAAGTACTACTTTTTTTCGAAATACGCAAGAAAATTAAGTATTTTTTTTATTTTTAGTACAAAATTACACAAAATATGGCATTTAATCGCACTTTAATCACCGCAGCACTCCCTTATGCGAACGGACCGGTGCATATCGGACACCTCGCCGGAGTGTATGTTCCCGCGGACATTTACGCCCGCTATCTGCGTCTGAAAGGTCAGGAAGTGCTCTTCGTCTGCGGAAGCGACGAACACGGCGTTCCTGTCACTATCCGCGCACGTAAAGAAGGTATCACCACACAACAGGTGGTGGACCGCTATCATGAGCTCATCAAACGCTCGTTTGCCGATTTCGGCGTGTCGTTTGATATCTACTCCCGCACCACGTCGGACATTCATCACAAGTTCGCAGCTGACTATTTCCGCCGCATGTACGACGCCGGTCAGTTCGTCGAGGAGACCTCGGAGCAGTTCTATGATCCTGAGACAGGCCATTTCCTCACCGACCGCAACATCCGTGGTGAGTGTCCGCGCTGTCACTCGCTAGGCGCGTACGGAGACCAGTGCGAGAAATGCGGTGCCACGCTCTCGCCCGACGAGTTGATCAACCCGTACAACGCCGAGACCGGCAACCCGCTGGCGAAGAAAGAGACCAAACACTGGTATCTGCCTTTGGATCAATACCAGGCATGGCTCGAAGACTGGATTCTCAACCACCACAAAGAGTGGCGTTCGAACGTCTATGGTCAGTGCAAGTCGTGGTTGGACGGCGGACTCAAACCGCGTGCCGTGACACGTGACCTTGACTGGGGTATTCCCGTGCCGGTAGAAGGCGCAGAGGGCAAAGTGCTCTACGTATGGTTCGATGCCCCCATCGGCTATATATCCAACACCATCGAGCTCTGCGAAAAAGAGCCGGGCAAGTACGGAAACTGGGAGAAATGGTGGAAGCAGGAGGACACAAGAATGCTCCATTTCATCGGAAAAGACAACATCGTTTTCCACTGCATCGTCTTCCCCGCTATGCTCAAGGCGCAGGGTTATAACCTGCCGGACAATGTGCCGTCGAACGAGTTCCTCAACCTCGAGGGCGACAAGATTTCCACCTCGCGCAACTGGGCAGTGTGGCTCAATGAGTATCTGGACGATTTCCCGGGCAAACAGGACGTGCTGCGCTACGTGCTGACAGCCAACGCGCCGGAGACCAAGGATAATGACTTCACCTGGGCGGATTTCCAGGCGCGTAACAACAACGAACTGGTGGCCATCTACGGTAACTTCGTCAACCGTGCGCTCGTGCTCACCGGCAAGTATTTCGACGGCAAAGTGCCGGCATGCGGTGAACTGACCGACTACGACAAAGAAGTCATATCACAAATCACCAATTACAAATCACAAATAGAGAGCTTGCTCGATGCCTTCCGTTTCCGCGATGCACTCAAAGAGGCAATGAACCTTGCCCGCATCGGCAACAAATACCTTGCGGACACCGAGCCGTGGAAACTGGCAAAAACCGACATGGACCGCACGGCTACCGTGCTGCACGTAGCGCTGCAGATTGCCGCAAATCTCGCTATCGCATTTGAGCCATTTCTCCCGTATTCATCGGAGAAATTAGCGAAGATGTTGCAACTGGATTCGAAGATTGGATGGGAAGATTTAGGCCGCATCGACCTGCTCGCAGCCGGTCAGCAACTCGGCGAAGTCAGTCTCCTGTTCGAGAAGATAGAGGACAGTGCTATTCAGGCGCAACTCGACCGTCTGGAGCGCATCAAGGCGGAGAACGAAGCCGCAGCCAAAGCCGAGGCACTCAAGAACTGGCGTCCGGAGCCGATCAAAGAGGCTACTACCATCGATGAGTTCGACAAGAACGATATCCGCGTAGCAACCGTGCTGGAGTGCTCCAACGTCAAGAAATCCGACCGCCTGCTGCAGTTCAAACTGGACGACGGCATGGGCGGACGCACGATATTAAGCGGTATAGCACAGTCGTATCCCGACCCATCGGTGCTGGTAGGCAAACAAGTGCTGTTCATCGCCAATTTTCCGCCGCGTAAGATGATGGGCATCGAGAGCCAGGGAATGATTCTCTCTGCGGTCGATGCAGACGGCAAACTGGTGGTTACCACCGTCTCCGCACCCGTCAAGAACGGCTGCGCCGTCGGATAAACATTTCCGACAGAGCATACAAAAAACGTCCGATCAAATCGGGCGTTTTTTTGTATGTATAGAAGGGAATATCAGAAGTTGATACCCAGTTTGACGGTAGCACTCGGGCTGAAGATTGGAGCGGAGTCTCTTGTGTTTCCACCGAAGAACTCGTCTGTACCAAAGGCTATATTGACGTGCTTGCCAAATTCCATTCCAAGGAAGGCTGCGTAATACAAACCTCCCATAAAACAGGTATGGTCACCATATTTATTATGCCAGCTGGCTCCTCCTAAGAATGCACCCAGTCGGAAATCAAAGAACGGTATGCACTTGCGTTCTGCGAAGTAGAAACGTGCCTGATAGTAAAGCGGGCAATACCACTCACTCGCCTTTTCGTTGCCATAATAATAGCCGAACGTAGCGTTCAATCCGAAACCGGTACCTTGGTAGATATGCGGATTCTTTGCACGCCACAGATACGTGTTATTAACCATAAAGCCGTGCCCCCCATCATACATAGGATGATCGCTGATATCGGAGAGATAGTTATATCCGACTTCCAGTGTGGTGTAGAACGGTTTGCGAACGAAAGGCGGTTTCTTGGGTTTCCTTGCTTTCGGGGCAGGGGTGATGGCTTTCGCCTCCGGCGCATGAATGACAGGTTGCTGGAAACCGGCACCAATATAAATGGTGTTATAATTAACCGGTTGCGGATCAATCCCATTCAGTATTCTCAAGTCTTCTTCTGTAGCGGTACGGAAATTGCGATAGCGGGCAGGGTATCCAAAGATCTCCATCCGAATCGTCTGTTTGAACGGATGATGAAGGTCTGTCTCTGTATGCTCGCGAGGTTGTACAATGACATCCGCGTTGTTTTCCTCCAACATGCTGCCCAGCAGTACATCGCGCATAGTAGCTTTGGATACGTGCGACTTGAACGTGATATTCGTCCATGTCGTGTCTTTGCGTACATATACGGTGTCCACCACCAGATCCGCTACCGTCGGCATCTGCTGGATATCCGTCTCAATCTCGAATGTCCGTGCAGTACGAGTGGTAGTGGTCTGACGAATAGCGCCACAAGAAGACATACTCGCCAGAATAGCCACAAAACAGATTATGCGAATATGTTTCATAATGTATTACTTTTTAGATTTGGGAGCCGGTTTAGCTTTGGGTTTTGTTTCCGGAGCGGGAGCAGGAGCGGGCGCAGCAACCGGAGCGGGCGCAGGTGCCGGAGCCGGAGCAACCACCTCGTTCTTGATTTCACCACCGTTAATCACGATCTGAGGCGCATTAGCTGCTTTCTCTTTCTCAAGCAGATACTCGGTTTGCTCCTCAAACGAGATTGTGTGGAAGTTTTTGTGTCTTGCAGGATAACCGCTGACCGTGATGCTAACCAACTTGCCGTCAATATAATCTTTTTTGAACAGCGGGTTAATCAGTACATCCGCGCTGTACTGCTCCAAGAGTGCACCTATTGCGTTCTCTTTCATCTGCTCCTCCGTCATTGCGATTCGGTCGTCTGCAGGTGCTTCGTACGTAAAATTAGCCTTCTGGTCAGAAACCTCCAGGTCGGCGGTAACCAGGGATGCCCAGGTCTCAATCGGCATTACCTCTGTGCGCGCAGTGCGCGTTGTGAGCGTCATGGGTGATTTGCACGAGGTCATGAATGCGCCCAATGCAATCACAGTGAATAGAATAGATTTTTTCATTTGGTTTGTTAGTCTAAAATTTACCTACTCTGTTTTCGGGATTTTCGGTATCCTCCGCATAAATTATAAAGATTAAATGAGTATATTGCATTTCGGCTGCAAATATACAACATTTTTTTGACATATGCAAAAAATTTTATTTTTTTTCGTTCCAACTCCCACGTTTTGGGAGTTTAAAGCAGTACCTTTGCAGAGGATTTAAGAAAACAGCAGATTTTATTTGCGTATATGAGAAATTTTTAGTATCTTTGCACGCTGAATGCGATTAGACGCACTTAACGAAGCAACATAAGGACTAAGATAATAGCCAACCCATGTCCGTAGTACAATACAAGAAATACATCTGGCTGGTAGATACCATCCGTAGTGCCGGTAAGATCTCCCGCGAGGAGATTGACCGCAAGTGGGCAAGTGCCCGCATTAACGACAATCACGAATCGCGGTTGGCAGACAGCACTTTCTTCCGCTACAAGAACGATGTGGAAGAATTATTCGACATCGAGATCTTATGCGACCGTTCCACCGGTCAATATTACATTAACGATTCCGACATCAACAGCAAAACCAAACAATGGCTTCTCTCGCAGTTTGCGGTCAGTCAGTCATTAGACACCAGCCGTGAACTCCGTGACCGCATTCTTTACGAGCCCATTCCGGAAGGAACCGAGTACCTGACCACCATCGTCAATGCCATGCGCGACAGCAAGTGGTTGCACGTTTCGCATTTGCGCTTTGACAGCATAGAGCCGCCCCATATCTTCCTGCTCGCTCCGCTATGCCTGAAAGTCTTCAAGCAGCGTTGGTATGTTCTCGGTTTTATCGAAGAAATAGACGGAGTACATAACACGCCGAAAGATGAGCCGCGGCTCTATGCGCTTGACCGTGTCAAACACATGGAAACGATGGAGAAGACGTTCCGATTGCCAAAGAACTTCGCCCCTCAGTCCTATTTTGCCGGTTACTATGGTGTTTTTCGTGGCAAGCAGTTCACACCGGAACTTATCCGTGCTCGTTTTTCGGAGGATGCAGCGCCATTCGTCCGTTCTCTCCCGCTCCATCACTCGCAGAAAGAGGTGGAGCCATGCGTCTTTGAGTGGTTCGTAGCACCGACACTTGATTTCATTCAGCAACTCCGCACACAAGGCTCCGAGATAGAGATCCTTGCACCCGAATCATTGCGAGAGCAGTTCGCCGAAGAAGCAAAAAACATCCTAAAAATGTACGAATAAGTTAAAAAATGCACCTTTTCATGCATTTTTTCATATCACTCCCAGCTTTTGGGAGTTTGTCGTCGTAATTTTGCAGCGAATTTAGAAAAAAGTATTTGTTTAACCCTTTAAATCGCTTGTAATTATGAGAATCAAATCAGACAAGGAGCATTTCCTGAGCTGCAATGTTGCAGCGTTCACGTACAACGAAGGTTGTGAGGTGTTTGACAAACTGAAAGTCGGCAAAGAAGTGCAGTTAGTTCGTGAGGACGAGAACCCGCACGACCATAATGCCGTAGCCATTTTCTTTGGAAAGACACATATCGGGTACATTCCGCGTCGCGAGAATGATGCCATTGCCAAGTTCCTTGACCTCGGTTATGGTGACATCTTTGAGGCACGCATCCAGTCCGTTGACCCGACGGCTCACCCCGAGGAGCAAGTGAGCATCGTCATCTATCTCAAACGTAAAGTAGGATGATGTAATTCTTGGCACATATGGAAGACCCGCTTGGCTCATATCCATTGGCAATACGTCAGCAGGGTGCGCTCTTTGAGCGTAACCCTGTTTGCGCGTTAGCGTATCGCGTGTGCATGGATATGTGCGAGGAATACGGCGGGTTGCATTTCAACCTAATGGACAGCATCGAAGTGGCGGACGAGGTGTGTCTTCACTTAGTGCGTCACGCATGGCAACCGCCATGCATCGAGCAATATTACCACTGGATACAAGGGCGATTGGACAACAACCATGCGGCGGTGATGTGTGCTTGTGCGACCGTCAGCGTCTCGGTGTCGGTGATGGCTGATGCACCCGAACCGTTGCGGGAACTGGGACGCAACATGCGCGGGTTGGTTTACGGGGACGGCAACCGCATACTGGAGAACCTGCGTTCCGCCGTCTATCAACAGGATATAACACTTTCCGCAGACGCTTACGGAGAAATGCCCGCCATGCCGCTTGCCCTGCGTGAACGAATGGAATTAGAACAAGAAAACGATAAACTGGTTCGGCAAGTGATTGCCTCAAAACGAAAACTGAAAGAAATGGAAGCGAAACAATATCAGCAATACAATGCGCCTGTTTATCAAGGTTGCACGTTCAATGACAGCCACGACACGCATTATCACTATGGCGCACAACCCGCCTCACCTCATCCCTCTACTGAAGGAAAGGGAGAAGGAACGGAACAGACGGACACGCGCTATAAAAAACTTTTCTGCAATGCGTTCGGCGATGAGGACACCCAACGCACAAACGAAGAAAAACAGCGTGTGCAGCGGTATATCGCCGACCATAATCTGGGCAACCGGCAGTTAGACAGCGCACGCGATAACCCGCTGAATCGGATAGCGGTGTGTTTCTGTGCCAAGTGGCTGAGTTTACGCTATATCGGTCAGCCGGTCAGTGCTACGGCATTACTGCGTTTTCTCTCCGATGACTGCGAGATTGAACTGGCGACCGAACCTAAACCGATAGCCAACGTCCTTGCCAAAATGCTCAAAGCGGACAAAGACAAGGAAATTTTCTATGATGTGTGTGAGTATTTTTAGCGGCACACATGGTCGCACAAGCATTTTCCTAAAAACAGCGTAAATCTATTATTTTTCAAGCACTCCAATGGGGTGCTTTTTTTGTGTCCGTGTGCCGCACATCGCCGCACATCGGCACACCGTTACTGAACCAGTACCTTTGCACTCGCTTTTCGGAACAAGGCACTTCATGTTGAGGCGTTCTAAATCCCTCCGGAAAGCGGTAAAATGTCAAAACAAATTGATTTATCGGTCATCGACCAAATGTTCAGTGCGCAAGTGAGCGCCAACGAGAGTAAAGCAACCATCGACGCACTGCGTCCGCAAGTGGAGGAAGCCGTGCGCGAGCTGATGCGCCAACAAGGTAAGCCCAAGAACTGGACCGGTACGCTGGAGTACCACGGGTTCAAGATCGTTGTGAGCCGTCCTACGTCCTACACATGGGAACAGAACACCCAGATCCAGGACGCTAACCTCGATTACTACAAGCGGTTACACGGTTGTTACGAGCAACTCAACAGCGACCTCAAAGACCTGCGTGCGGACATGAAGCGCACCGGTGAGAAACTGGCTAAGGCGCATCCCGAGTCCGAGTCCATCAAACGCGGTTTCCGATTAGCTTTCATCACCGAATGAGCAGGTTCACAATGACTTCCGTTCCGTTTGTTCCTCTGTCCTACCTGCAAGAACATTTCCGCGTTGTGGACCCGCAGGAACAAATGGAGTGGGAGATGACGCACCACTGCGAGATCTAAAGAGAAAAGCATACGGCGAAGCAGATCGTTCGATTGTAAAAGAGAAAAGAAGCAAAAGAGAAAACCATTCTTCGGATATAAAATTATTATTATTTCGTAGTAGTTGAGGTTAATAATAATAACTTATAATGGAAGGCACTTTCGTACATATTTGTAGGTTGCTCGTAAGCCACGGTGCTGTGCCGAGCGAGATACAAGACGCAGAACAAGAGTGGAATAAATATTCGCTTGAACAACAGCGTGCCATCTATCGCTCCGTGCGGGATAAAATTCGCAATGGTAAGTTCGTCAACTATCATCCCGTACTTGCAATACGCGACAATAGCCCCAAAGCGCCACGCGTCTTCATACTCTCCGCAGACGAGTACTACCGCCGCTACGGCACACAAACCAACCAAGACGGCTGGGTCCGAACCTTCCTCCCCAAACAACAAAGAACAATCTATGTGAAACAAATGTAACATTCAACCCATTATGGCAAGAGTAGATTTACCAAAAGGCATTGTAGCCATTCACGGCAGAGTGGGCAATCTCATTTACCGCTCCCGCAAACAACCCGACGGCTCATACCGCGTTTTTGTACACGAAGCGCCGTCACGTAAGCACAACGGTCCGATATCGAACCAACATCGGACCAATATCGAACCAACTACGTAAGATAACGCATCATGAGAGAGACCACCAAGAAACGCTACGAGCGCATTCGGCAAGCGGCTGCGCACATGTACGGAACCATGCCCGCCATGAAACTGTACCTCGCGCTCGCCGAAGATTTTAACATGAGTGATGAAACCATCCGCCAAATACTCGGAAAAAGCCACAAAAAACGTCCCCCATAACCACAATTGGTGAATTTCACCAACAAAAACGCCGAAAAACGACATATATTTGCAAAAAATTTCGAAACCACCATGTATTACAAACTCATCCGCGAGAACTCTTTGTTAGGTGATTCGGACGTCAGACCGAAGGAAGTACGAGGCACTATATACCAGACATCCCACCGATTCAGCCGCAGTGCCGGCATTTACCAGGAGTACCTGACACCGATCTGCGACACCCTCGAAAACGCCGACCACCTCGTTCCGGCACTCATCTACAACGTGCAAGTGACACAATCGCCCAAGTTTAAGAGGCTCTTGCCGATCCTCTGCCAAGTGCCCGGACGTTCCGGCATCCGCTTCCACCGCGGCACGAAGCCGGAACACAGCAAAGGATGTATCTTGGTCAGTGCAGCGGACGAGCAAAACCTCACGGCACGCTGGCTGAACGAACAACAAGACCATCAAGAAATAAAATTAGAAATAGTATGACACCTTTAAATCCCAATCAAATGTACAAAATCATTGAAACCATCGTCTTGGCGCTGCTGACCTGTTGCGCAGTCGCCCTCGGCATGACGAGTTGCAAAGCGTGGCGCACCATCAGCACCACCGCAACCTACACCCAACAGAACGACTCCACCACCGGCAAATCCTCCGCTACCATCACCACCAAAACGGTCGAGGAGTACCAAGGCGTGAAGAAAAACTAACAACGCCAAAGCCAAAGCCCTAAACTGCGCAGGGCTCTAAAGAAAGCGCAGAGTGATCTTTGACATATTTAACCCCTCTCACGTGGCTTAGAGGAGCTCTCGCTTAAGAAAACTCGGGAGGACTGCTAGTAAAACGATAGTCCGACCGAAGAGCGGGTGCATCCGAGTACTTACTGTTAAAACGGAGTTTTGACACATGTACGAGGATAGCCACACGCGAATGGCAAAAGTAGAATGGGCTGACGCGATTAAGACCGTCAGCGGTGCACTCACCAAAATCAACAAGAAATCGCAGCACGCAGGTGACCAGAAGATGATTCTCGCGACTCACCGCGTAGCCGAAACCACCAATCCGGATTGCTCCCGCATCTACATGCGCGGTCTGAGTTCGGTCACCCGCAGCACTCCGCTGTCGCAGAAGGAGATGCAGAACCAAAGCCGCTTCACGGCAGTGGCTGCTGCCGTCAAGGCTCGTAAAGGTGCTCTCGAGCACGTAGCGTCCGACCGCCAAGCCTTCCTCGCACAGAAGGACACGGCGGGTGGCAAAAAGACCATGAAAGCGTACCTCTGGTACATCTGCGGTCAGGAGTATGACCAGGAGCACCCGCAAGGGTAATCCGCATGGACCCCGAAACAAGAAAAACCACTCGATTGAGTGGTTTTTTTGTAGCGGGACCCAGGATTGAACTGGGGACCTCATGATTATGAATCATGCGCTCTAACCAGCTGAGCTATCCCGCCGCGTTTTTTCAAAAGCGGCTGCAAAAGTACTGCTTTTTTTTGACATACGCAAATTTTTTTGCATTTTTTTGTCAAAAAAGCATATTTTATCCCACATTGAACTGGCTTCCGCCGATGAATTCGCGCAAAATAGAGGTTCGGGGGATATAGGATGCTTCCAGTCCTTCGAAGAAACTGAGGTAGTACAGCAACCGCTCCGCCACTTTGTATTCCTCTGCCACCGCAGGTACGGTCTGCAGTGCCGTCTCTACGGTATAGCGGATAGCCGGCAGTTCGTAAATCATGGATGTGTCGAACTGCGCATCGGCTTCGCTCCGGAAAGGTTCAATCCATTTCTCTTCTCCCTCCCGCACAGACTGCCAAGAGGCAATCGTCATCTGCGGACTCTTGCCGCGCGTACGCAGGTCACGGCTCATGCGGCGCAGCAGACGGTGTACGTAGGTCGGAATCCAGTTCTCGCCGTCCAGGCTGACCGGACTCATCGGCGCGGCATAGACCTTGTACTTGCATGCAGCATCTATATGTTCGGTCAGAATAGGATTGAGCGCATGGATACCCTCAATCACCATGATCGTATCATCCTCTAATTGCAAGGTATCGCCTTGGTACTCACGGCGTTCTTCCGCAAAATTGAATGTCGGCAGCGCTATCTCTTTGCCGGCAATGAGTGCTTTGAGATCCTCTTCCAATTGCTTGAGGTCAATCGCATAAACCGACTCGTAATCTTTCTTGCCGTTCTTGTCACGCGGTGTGAGTTCGCCGTTCACATACCAGTTGTCCAAAGACAATGCGACGGGCTGTTTGCCTTGCGCTAACAGTTCAAGGCACAGCTTATGGCTGGTACTGGTCTTACCGCTGGACGACGGACCGGCTATCAGCACTACGCGCACTCCCGCACGCGAACATATATCTCGCGCGATTGCGGACAACTGCTCGGTATGGTACTTCTCGCCATCAGCCACCAGTTCTTTGGCATGACCGGACTCAATCATCTCGTTAATGTACGCCACACGGCGTTGGTTTTCAGGAATCATAGGTTCTCAGTATTCAGTATTCAGTTTATTGGGGATCTACATCCACGATTATTTTGACATTTTTATTCGATGGGATCGACCAAATATGGTCTATTGCTTCTTGGATACGCCGTTTGGCTTCGGCTATGTTGGCACCCTGCTCAATGCGCAACGTCAGTTCGCGGAGGGTGTAGGCTTGTACGCGCTCGATAGACGGCACAATGACCGCCGAGACACGGTTGCCGAAGATCTGCCTGAGGTATGCTTGCAACTGCTCTGCCGCCACTTGCACACGCGCACTGTTATGGTCTTTCATCTGCAGCCGAATGATCCGATGAAATGGGGGATAATGGAACATCTCCCGCTCGGCTATCTGCTGCCGGTACAGGGCTTGGTAGTCATGCTGTTGCACCATGCCCAAGATCACATTCTTCGGGTCGAAGGTCTGTATCCACACTTCGCCTTTGGCTCCTTTGCGTCCGGCTCGTCCTGCCACCTGCTCCAACATCTGGTAGGCACGTTCGTACGCCCGGAAATCCGGTTGGTTGAACAGCGGGTCGGCATTGAGCACCGCTACCAGGCGCACATCGTCGAAATGGAGTCCTTTGGTGATCATCTGTGTGCCGACGAGGATGTCGCACTCGTGATTAGCAAAGGCATTGATGATATCCTGATAGGCGTTCTTGTTGCGCGTGGTGTCGAGGTCCATACGCAGCACCCTGGCAGAAGGGAAGAGCGTCTGTATCTCGTCTTCTATCCGCTCCGTACCGAAACCGATGATTTTCAGTTCCCCGCCGCATTGCGGACAGACGGGCGGCACCGGTGTGTGGTATCCGCAGTAATGACACCGCAGTTCGTTCTCACGCTTATGGTAAGTCATCGGTACATCACACTGGACGCAACGCGGCGGCTGACCGCACGACATACACTGGATGAGCGGTGCGTAGCCTCGGCGGTTCTGGAAAAGAATGACCTGTTTGTTATCCGCCAGGCATTGCCGGATACGTTCCACCAGCGGGTCGGAGAAATGTCCGTACATCTCTTTGCGGGTGTATTGGCGCTGGAGGTCCACCAGACGTATATCCGGCAACTCAACCCCGCCGAATCGCTCGGTAAGGGATACCAGACCGTAGGTGCCTTTGCGTGCCAGTGTGTAGGATTCCATCGAAGGCGTGGCAGTACCTAACAGCACGTTCGCGCGGTGCTCTTTGGCTAAGATGATAGCCGCAGCCCGGGCATGGTAACGCGGTGCCGGTTCTGCCTGTTTATAACTCGGGTCGTGCTCTTCGTCCACGATGACCAAACCGATATTCGGTATAGGCAGGAAGATAGCACTTCGTGCGCCGATGACGACGTAATTATTGGTGATTGGTGATTGGTTATTGCTGACGGCTGATGGCTGATGGCTGATGGCTTTATACCGTTCTTCCCGTTCGGCATCCGTCAAGCGGCTGTGATAAACGATGAGCCGGTCACCGAAGATACATTGCAGCCGGCTCGTCAGTTGCGTAGTCAGTGCTATTTCCGGCACAAGGTACAGCACGTTCTTACCCGCCTTCAACTGCTCCTCAATCAGATGAATATATATATCCGTCTTGCCGCTCGAGGTGACCCCGTGCAGCAGCACAATCGACTTACCGGACGACCATAAACTCCCGATTTCATCGGCACTTTTTTCTTGTGCTTCAGACAGGTTGTGCATGGGTTCGATGGGGCCCGTGTATAGTTCGAGTGCCGTTCTGCGCCGTTTGGGCGGGTTGGTCAACCGTTTATCCACCCCTGCCGGCAATGCCGCAGCCATCACCTCTCCCAAGGTACACATGTAATAGCCGCTCATCCACTGCCAGAGTGCCAATTGCTCTTTGGGTACAGCCGGTGCATTGTCCGCGACACCGATGATGGGACGGATCTTGTCCGCCCACGCCGCATCAACAGGTTCTGTGTGCTCGCGCAACACGACCCCGCGCATCTCTTTTTTCAGCAGCGGCACGATGACACGCGTTCCGGGAGAAGGCATAGACAAGCCATCCGGGACGCTATAGGTATAACAATCTCGGATGGCAAGGGGCAATATGATATCAACAAAGTTGATAATTAAAAATTCGAAATTAAAAATTAAAAATTATTGTTCAGCGGCAAGGGCTTTGTTATAGCAAGCACGGCAGAGCGGCTCATAACTGTCCGTTTCGCCTAACAGCACCCGTTTGTCCGAAGCGACCAGACGGTGGCTGACGTACGCCAAGTCTCCGCAGTTAACGCAGATAGCATGTGTCTTATACACATCGTCCGCTATCGCCATCAGCGCAGGGATAGGACCGAACGGTACGCCTTTGAAGTCCATATCGAGACCCGCTACGATAACACGGATACCGCGGTCCGCCAACTGCTTGCACACATCAACGATACCCATATCGAAGAACTGCGCCTCATCAATACCGACCACGTCAATATCGTCCACCATGAGCAGGATATTCTGGCTACTGTCAACCGGTGTGGACTGAATGACATTGCGGTCATGGCTGACCACGTCCTCTTCGCTGTAGCGCACGTCAATAGCAGGTTTGTAAATCTCCACCCGCAGTTTGGCGAACTTAGCGCGTTTCATACGACGGATGAGTTCTTCGGTCTTGCCGCTGAACATCGATCCGCATACCACTTCAATCGATCCCCGTCGAAGCGACGGGCCTTTGGTGTCTCGTTCTGAAAACATAGTTTTACAAATTTTGCGGACAAAGGTACTGCTTTTTTTTGAATTGTGCAAACGAATAAGTCGTTTATACCGCAAAAATACGCAATTTTTCGCGTATATACGCACAAAAAAATAAGTATTTATCGAAAAAAACGTCCAAATACTTGCGTATGTCATTTTATTTTTGTAATTTTGCCGCCGATTTATGAGTAAATCACAACTAAACAATTTTATATGTATATGAAAAAAGGTTTATTTCTTGGCCTCATTGCTGCAGTAGTAATGTTGGCATCGTGTAACAACTCGATGGAAGCTCCGGGTGACATCACCGTCAATCCGAACCCGCTGGAGATGAAGGGCGGTAAGGTTCACGCAGACATCACCGGTACTTTCCCTGCTAAAGTGTTTGCAAAGAAGGGTGTTCTCGTAGTGACTCCGGTTCTCAAGTTCGACGGCCGCGAGGTAGCCGGCACACCGGTTACTTATGTTGGTGAGAAAGCCAAAGAGAACGGCAAGACCATCAACTACTCCAAGGGTGGCAAGTACACACAAGCGTTTGACTGCGCTTACGAGCCCGCTATGGCAAGCTCCGAGTTGTATCTCCGTTTTGAGGCACGCGTAGGCAACAAAGTGATTGAGATTCCTGATCTCAAAGTGGCTGACGGTGTGAACGCTACGCCGGATCTGGCAAAAGCAAACGACAACCTCACCGCTGCTACTCCTGACCAGTTCCAACGTATTATCCAGGAGTTGACCGAGGCTGACATCATGTTCCTCATCCAGAGTGCATCGCTTCGTTCCTCTGAGACCAAATCGAGCGAAATGAAAGCGCTGGAAGCTGCTATCAAGGACGCTAATGCAGACGAGAAGAAAGCAATCAACCAGATCGAGATCTCGGGTTATGCTTCTCCGGATGGCGGTCTCAACCTCAACGAGCAATTGGCTCAGAACCGTCGCAAAGTAGCAGAGGATTTCCTCCGCCGCAACCTCAAGAAAGCTAAGATCTCCGTGGACTTCGCAGGTGGTGTTACCGCTGAAGACTGGGCAGGTTTCCAGGAAGAGGTAATGAACAGCAACATCCAGGACAAAGAGCTCATCCTTCGCGTGCTGGCTATGTATGCCGATCCCGAAGAGCGTGAGGAGCAAATCAAGAAACTGGCTTCCGCTTATCCGGTTCTCGCAGAGCAGATTCTGCCGAAACTCCGTCGCAGCCGTCTCATCCTGACTACCGACCTCATCGGTAAGAGCGATGACGAGATCCGCGCACTGGCAGCCAATGATCCGGCTAAACTGAGTGTAGAGGAATTGCTGTATGCTGCTACGCTGACCAATGACAACGCAGAAAAACTGGCTATCTATCAGAAAGTAGCAGACCTGTACAATGACTACCGTGCATACAACGGCATGGGTCAGATCTATTTCTCGGAAGGCAATATCGCAGAGGCACGCCGTTGCTTCGCTAAAGCACTGGATCTCCAGCCGAACGATCCGGACGTAAACTACAACGCCGGTCTCGCAGCTATGGCTGACGGTGATCTGCAGAAAGCAGAGGAGTATCTGGGTAAAGCAGCCGGCACCAAGGCTAACCTGCCCGCTACGCTGGGTACGCTCTACACCATGAAGGGTGATTACAATGCCGCTAAGTCCGCTTACGGCGAAAGCGCAACCAACAACGCAGCTGTACAGCACATCCTCAACAAGGACTACGATGCTGCACGCCGCACGCTGGCTAACGTAAAAGAGCCGAACGCTACGACCGATTATCTGAAAGCTATCGTTGCCGCTCGTACCAACGACAAAGAGGGTGTTTATGCGAACCTCAAAGCAGCGATTGCTAAAGACGCTCAGCTCAAAGACCGCGCTCGCAAAGATATCGAGTTCGCAAAATTGGCTGAGGACGCTCAGTTCCAGGCTATCGTGAAATAATCATGTCAGTACTTTTTCCAAAAGTACCCAAACCCCGTGAATGGGACTATCGCCCCATTTACTTCGACCCGGAAAAGGAGGCGCGCAAGGATAAAAGACTTGCGCGTCTTCAGCACGGGGCATTCCGGGAACAGCACGAGAAGAACATGACCGAGTTGCGGAAGAAAAAGAACTCCAAACTCATGTTGTGGCTGGTGCTGCTCGGAGCACTCGCTATTGCGATGTATTTCTTCTTATAGTATCTTATATTATATAAGGTGTGGATATCATTCATTTATTACCGGACAGCGTAGCCAATCAGATCGCGGCGGGCGAGGTCATCCAACGCCCTGCTTCCTGTCTGAAAGAACTGGTGGAGAACAGTCTGGATGCCGGAGCCAAACGCATTCAGGTCATTGTTCGTGATGCCGGTCGCACGTTGCTGCAGGTGATAGATGACGGTATGGGCATGAGCGAAATGGATGCCCGTCTGGCGTTTGAGCGTCATGCTACCAGTAAGATTCGCGACGCACAAGACCTGTTCTCCTTGCGCACCATGGGTTTCCGCGGTGAGGCGCTGGCTTCCATCTGTGCTGTGGCACAAGTGGAAATGACCACACGGCGTGCAGAGGACGAAACCGGCACCTTGCTGGAGATACACGGTTCGGACATCGTACGGCAAGAACCGTGCAGTTGCCCCGTAGGCACTAACATCAAAGTCAATAACCTGTTCTTCAACGTACCTGTCCGCCGTAAGTTCCTCAAGACCGACCAGACCGAACTGCGCAATCTGCTCACGGAGTTCTATCACATCGTGCTCGTTTATCCGAAAGTCAGTTTCACCTTCGTACACAACGACGAGATACTGCTGGAACTGCCGGTCGGCACGGAGAAACAGCGTATCGAGGCAGTGTTCGGCAATCCCAAACGCAATGTCTATACCTCTGCCTTTGTGGATATTCATACCGAGACGGATCTGGTGTCTATTCACGGGTTTGTAGTCAAACCGGAGAGCGCGACCCGCAAGGCGGAGCAGTATTTCTTCGTCAACGGGCGTTATATGCGCCATCCGTATTTTCTCAAAGCGGTGCAAACTGCCTATTCGGGCATGTTAGTCAACGACTACCAGCCCTCTTTCTTTATCTATTTTGACATCAACCCCGAGGCGATCGATGTCAATATCCACCCTACCAAAACGGAAATCAAGTTTGCTGACGAGCAGATGATTTTCCAGATTCTCATGGCATCCGTGCGCGAAGCTTTGGGCAAATTCACCCTGTCCCCTCAGATTGATTTTGACACCAAGGGTTCGATTGATATACCTCTTCCGCAGAACCAACCTGTCAGCCGTCCGCAAGTGACGGTAGATCCGACCTACAACCCCTTCCACACCCGCGGTGCTATTTATCCGGACCGTGCACCGAAGAACTGGGAGAGTCTGTATGACGGATTGCAGAATGAGCGTCCGCTGAGCGGACTCAATGATGGAATGAGCGCTACGCTCAATGATGATCTGCTGCGCGCGGAGGATATGGAGAGTTGTCCGTTGTGGCAGTATGGCGGCAAGTATATCCTGCTTCCTTCGTCTGCCGGTCTGGTGCTCATCAATCAGCATCGGGCACATCTAGCTGTGCTCCATGCGCAGTTCATCGAGCAACTGACGCACACGCAGGGAGCCAAACAGCAGTTGCTCTTCCCGGAAATACTGAACCTGCCGCAAGAAGAGATGGTACTGATTCACGATCTGCTGCCCGACCTGCGCACGATCGGTTTTGAACTGGACCAACTATCTCCGGATAGTTATTCGATTCAGGGCATCCCGGCACAGTTGGCGAACCAATCGGCACTGCCGGTACTGCAGCATATCGTCCGGCAAGTGCGCGAGCGCGGAGCGGATACGCAGCAGGAGTGGCGCGAGCAGATAGCCCTGTCGCTGGCGCAGAGTGCCGCTATTCCGTACGGCAAGACACTGACGGAAGCGGAGATGCACGATCTGGTGATGCGGCTCGTTCAACTGCCTTCATACCGCCGCACGGCAGACGGCAAAACGATTGTCTCTCTTTTGACAGACGAAGAAATAACCAAACGATTTTAATGCATATGAACAAATTCACCTTGTACCTTGTACTTTGTACTTTTGTACTGGCCGCAGCTTGTACCCCACAGGATCATCTGACCATTCTGCATACGAACGACACCCATTCGCAGATTGAACCGCGCTCGGATAACACGGGCGGTTATGCCCGCCGTATGGGACTGATTGCGCAGGAGCGTGAAGCAGACCCGAATCTGCTGCTGTTGGATGCCGGCGATTTCTGTCAGGGCACGCCGTATTTCAATTTCTATCACGGGCGTGTGGAACTGGAGGCAATGAACCGAATGGGCTATGATGCCGCGTGTCTGGGTAACCATGAGTTCGACAACGGTATCGACACCTTGGCAGCAGTGCTGCAAACAGCACATTTCCCGATTGTGTGCGCCAACTACGATTTCACCGGCACAGCATTGGAGTCGATCATCAAACCTTATGTCATCTTGCATAAAGGCGGCATCAAAATAGGTGTGTTCGGTCTGGGATGTGATCCCAAAGGGCTGATTGCGGACAAGAACTTCCTGCCCATTCAGTACAACCACCCCTATCCGGTGGCACAAGCCGTCACAGACGAGTTGCGGGCACAGGGATGTGACGTAGTGGTGTGTCTGAGCCATCTCGGCACCCTCGGCAAAGCACCCGAAGATGTGTCCGATTCGGCGATGGTGACGCAGACCCGCGGAATAGATGTGGTCATAGGCGGACATACCCACAAAAAATACGATGATCTGCGTGTTATCAATGCAGACGGGAAACCGGTTCCGGTATGCCAAATGGGCAAAGCCGGTGCCTTTTTGGGCAAGATTGTGCTAAATTTAGGTGACAAAAACGAAAAATAAGCTCAAAAATTTGGTCATATCAAAAAAAAGCAGTAATTTTGCGCCGTTTTTCCGACAAAGGCGAAAAACAACAAGACTGAAATTATCAAAAAACACACATAATTAATAACTAAACATTTAGTATTATGGCAGAAATTGAAGCAAAAGTGAAAGCAATCATCGTTGATAAGCTTGGTGTTGAGGAGTCTCAAGTAACGAATGATGCTAATTTCCAGACC
>JAFPGA010000087.1 GCA_017423085.1 Paludibacteraceae bacterium
AGCCTACATACGCACCCATACCGGCTTGAATGAACAAGTCCGCCAGGATACGTGTGGCTTCCGGATGAATGGTGCCGAAGACCGCGCTACGCATCGTGCCCTGCATCCACAGCTCGTGTACGAAACGGCGGTAGAGACGACGCGCGTAGTCCGGATTGGCATACTTGGTCTCCTCCGGGAAGGTGTAGGTATTGAGCCACGGCAGCAACTCGAGGTCCAGCGCCAAACCCATATTACGGTACTGCGGCGCATGCACATGCAGGTCGTTGAAGGCAGGGATCAAGATCCGGTCTCCGAAATCCATGACCTGACGTCTCCAGTCCATGTTTTCCGGCAGTTCGGTATAGATGCCTTCAATCAAACCGTTCGACTTGACGACAATATAGCCGTGCGGGATAATCTCCAACTTACCCGGTGTCGGGGTGTAGATGATGTTAGCTCTGTATATTTTCATCTTTTTTCTTTTTGAAGAACAATAAACAAATGAGGTAATTGATACAGCCGCCGATGAAGATAACCACGTAACTGATGAGGTCATCGCGCCATGTCGGCAGCCAGCACAACACTAAAGGCAGCAGTCCTAACTGAACGCCCAGATTAATGACACGTGCCAACACAAAACCGCCAGCATTCTTCAAATCGGGCTTGGTCCCGAAGGTGTACCAGTTGAGGAAAAGATAATTCGGTATGACCTCAAACGCATAGCCCAAGGCAAATGCCACGTAGTACGCACCCTCCCCTTTCTGCGGTTGTCCCAAAGCCCATAACATCAACATGAATATTCCGGTCTGGACAAACATACCCGCAGTACCGACCACCGCAAAGCGGACGGCGCTACGAATCTTTTCCGGCAGATAAGAGGTGGGCAATCTCATTTACAATGTACAATTTACGATGTACGACGATTTATTTATTTAAGCGCAGCGAGCAGTTCTTCCATAGCTGCATTGAGTCCGTTGACATCACGTCCGCCGGCTGTTGCGAACCAGGGTTGACCGCCACCACCGCCTTGAATATTCTTGGCAGCAGACTTGATCATCATCCCGGCGTTCTTGCCTTCGTCTACCAGCGGCTGGCTGAGGAACACAGCGATCGTCGGTTTGTCATTCCAATGCGTAGCCGCTACGACAGCGAACTTCACATCGGTGAACTTACCACGCAGCAACGGCATCGCACCGCGAATCATCTCCGGGTCTTCTTCGCCTTCGATACGTACCAGTTTGATGTCGCCGAAGCTCTCGGCACGACCGATAATATGATCGCGGTACTGTGCGATCTGCTCTTCCATGTGCTTCTCGATCTGCTTCTTGAGCGACGCATTCTCGTCGATGAACTTACGAATCGTATTCATCAGATCCGGCGCATTGTTAAAGAGCGCTTTCAGGTCGTTGAGGGTGTCCTGTGCCATGTAATACAGTTCATCCGATTTGGCAGCCGTCACCGCCTCGATACGACGAACACCGGCTGCAACCGAAGTCTCCATGATGATACGTACCGAACCGATGCGACCGGTACTCGACACGTGGCAACCACCACAGAGCTCGACCGACGGACCGTACTTGATGACGCGCACGTCGTCTCCGTATTTCTCTCCGAACAACGCCATGGCTCCCATCGCTTTAGCTTGAGCAATCGGGGTGTGACGGCTCTCTTCCAGACGCAGGTCCTGACGGATCAAAGCATTCGCTACGCGCTCCACTTGACGGAGTTCTTCCGGAGTCACTTTCTGGAAATGCGAGAAGTCAAAACGCAGGCTCTCCGGTGTCACTAACGAACCCTTCTGTTCTACGTGCTTACCTAACACCTCACGCAGTGCGTAATGGATGATGTGGGTCGCCGAGTGGTTGCAAGCAATTGCCTGACGACGCTCGGCATCGACCGATGCAATTATTGGTAATTGGTCATTGGTAATTGGTAATTGGCTCATGATGTGAACAGGCAGACCGTTTTCACGTTTCGTATCCAAAATGTCATATGACAAATCACCAATCATCAATTTTCCAGTATCACCGATCTCACCACCCATCTCGGCGTAGAACGGCGTCTTGGAGAGTACGACC
>JAFPGA010000088.1 GCA_017423085.1 Paludibacteraceae bacterium
AGCGGTATAAAGTCTATAGTATGCTAGCAAATAACTCAGCTTATATCAAGGCGTTGCGAAGCGGTTCAATATGGTGGCAGGATGTAAATTTAGGCTCAGTACATGACAGTGAGACACTGACCCGTATTCCCCATTGCTTGACCTTTGGTGGACATGAATCAGTGTTCAAGTGGAAAGTATACTACAAGTGGCTGGAACTTCATCAAGCACCACCGGAAGCGAAAAAACCTTATATAGTTGACCTATGGCGTCAAATAGGGTTTCAAGAACGTTATGTTTGGCGATGTGAGGTGTCTGTGAACGGCAGTAATGCACTCAGAACATTGGACAACAAGGTAATCAAGCCGTTTGAGTGGTACGATGAGCGGGTTCGGCTGTTCCAAGACATCTACTCGGATAAGTTTATTGTAAGGGCTAATGAAGGGCATAAGGATAAGAGAAATGACAAGGTATTACCATTCCTAGAGTTGAATGGAAGTCGCTCTGTTCGACATGCTCTACCTTCGTCAAGCCGTGATGATAGTGACCCGGAGCGGCGTCTAACGTGCAAGTTGTGGAAGGAATTGCAACAGCCTGATACAAGGTGCAACAAGATGCTCACAGATGTAATCAGGCAATCACTCTGTGAACTCCTACAGCGTCCTAATAACGTGTGGGTGCTGCAACGTATGTATGGAGTTGAATTTGAGGATATTACGCGTGAGTTAGCAGAATGACATGCCCGCCGGAACGCTTAAAGTCTCCCACAGCGGAGCGCGACACTCAAGTTACAATTGTAAACATGTCGGTTACAGATGTAAACACGTGCGGCAGGCGGCAGCGGGACGGCCTCGTCTGTCGCGGCGACTGGAACGCCCGCCGCGCCCGCGCGTCCGCCTCGTCCTCCCGTCGTTCCGCGTGCCGCCCCCTTTGGGGTCGCCGCTTCGCTGCCCGCGGCTGCGGCGGGTGGCCGTTGCGGCCGTGCGGTCGCGGCGGGCGTTCCAGTCGCCGCGCCCGCCGTGTCCGTCCCGCTGCCGCCTGCCGCCCGTGTTTACATCTGTAACCGCCATGCAGGCGCCCGTGTTTACATCTGTAACCGTCAGTGTTTACATCTGTAAACCTTCTGTTTACATCTGTAAACAGAGGGATGGAGGCGTGGCGGTAGCTATAGCCCCCGCTAAGTATTGCGGGGGCAAATCCGGTAGCGATACCCCCTTCTGTGCCGCTGCCGTGGCAGTTACGGCACGTTAGTGTGCTGGCGGTATTGGCCGTACTCGCTGTGTGTGTTCGGCCACCTCGGCGGCGTTCCCACCCACCCACCCGCGCCGCCGTGTCGTTTGGAGTTGGTGCGGGTAGCTCACTGTGATATTAATATGCACTATAGTTCCTAAAAATTAGGAACTATAGTTCCGAAATGGGTCACTGTCATACATCCCCTTTTAAAAAATTTTTCTCGTATATCAAATAAAGTTCGTACTTTTGCACTCGAATTCAGGTACAAGTCCGGTGTAAGTCCGGTACAAGTCCTGAGAAAGTCCGAGTATTACCACTTAAAACAATACATCATGGCTAAAATTTACGGTTTAAACGGCAATATTAGCGGCCGTCAAGGTAACAATGTGTTCGCCATTCTTAAGGGCGAAACCATTTTGCGCAAGTATCAGCCCATTGTGGCTAATCCAAACTCTGCAAGTCAGGTGGAGGCTCGCGCTAAGTTCAAGGAAATTTCCCAATTCGGGAGTATCGTGCCTGCTAAGGCTATTACGGGCTTGAGCAAGTTGGCGAAGCAGAAAAACGTATCCGTGCGCAATACGTTCAGTTCGCTGAACATTCTAGAGGGAAATATCAATTACGCGAGCAACGAGGCTACTATCAACTATAGCAAAGTGCAGTTTTCCAACGGCCACGTTTCGCTTGACACTCTGAATCCTGACTTTCAGGAATCACTGGAAGTGGATTTGCAGTTCCACAGCAGTGAGGCTGATGCTAATCCCTCGCTGTATTCGTGCAATGCCGTGGTATTCTGTCCTGCGCTGAAAAAGTTCGTTGTAAACGCTACTCCAGTCGCGTATGCAACGGCCAGTCAGCAGGGTATTTTGTTGCCCGTTCCCTCTGGTTGGGCTGGTGCCGCGGTTCACGTTTGGGGTTATATGGTGAAAGCAGAAAGCGTTGACGCACTTGTGCGATATTCGAGTGCTTTCGCTAGCGCTAACTTCTCTGTCACAGCAGAGTTGATTCAGGCTGCTTCACAGATGTCGTTCTCGCGTACGGTGTATGCCGGGTCGGGTACAATCTCATAATTGCATAGTGTTTTGTAGGATACTTTTGTAAATTGGTTGGAGAGCGAGAAAAATTTTTCTCGCTCTTTTTGTGTGCGTTGGGTGCCATGGAAAAAAAACATTTGTAACGTATCAGAAAATGTTCGTATCTTTGCATCGTCATTGGAGGAAGGCAGAGACGTGAGACACCTCTGCTAAGCGCCATGACGGGCAAGTCTGAGAGCGGGACGCCGAGAGTTGGCGCTCGCTCTTTCCTTTTGAACCCATAAAATCTCAGACATATGGTTATTCAAATCTTGAACGGCGGCCGCGGCCGTGAAATCAACGCGGCTATTATGGCTCAGGCGTTACTTGCTGGATGCAAGTTGTATGCCAGTAATCCATTCGTTAGTTTCCGTGTGGCGGAATGGTCGGAATTTCTTCACATCGTGTGGAAGGCGTATTGCGAGTGTTCGCGTGATGGGCGTGGTTCCCTCATGTATCAGCGGATGCCGGTGCATGTTACTCTAGATGATGCACGCGAATACGATACTCTAGTATGGTATGACGAAGTCGATAGGAGCCTAAAATATGTCAGTTTGGTGTGATACAACTACGGAACGTGGCGTAGTATCTGTCGACTGGTTCTCACTATCATGCTTACTCGTTAAAGAGCGGAAGGAGTGTACTTGGGTACCACCTGACGGGTGGTTCCTGCTACAGCAGAACGCTACGGCCGTATGGTCAGAACGATGGTTCTTGTTGGATAGTGACGGAAACAAGGTGGCCACCATCTTGTGTGTTCCTCGGTCGCCTATTATCGACTGCAAGCGATGTGTTATAGAAATCGCCAATCGTTGGCTATACTATGATGATTGTTTGTCATTGATTGACAAGGTTTTGGATATGGTTGGAGTTGTGGTAACAGGGCTGAATCGTGTTGACTTATGCTGTGACTTTGAGATGTCAAAGGAGCGGTATAAAGTCTATAGTATGCTAGCAAATAACTCAGCTTATATCAAGGCGTTGCGAAGCGGTTCAATATGGTGGCAGGATGTAAATTTAGGCTCAGTACATGACAGTGAGACACTGACCCGTATTCCCCATTGCTTGA
>JAFPGA010000089.1 GCA_017423085.1 Paludibacteraceae bacterium
ATCTTAAATGATAAAATACTAAATTTCAAATCTTAAATCTTCAAATCTTCAAATCCAATGTGTGGAATAGTAGGATATATTGGTCGCCGCAAGGCGTACCCGATCTTGATCAAAGGGCTTCATCGCTTGGAGTACCGCGGTTATGATAGTGCCGGAGTGGCGCTCATCAATGAGCAAGGCAAACTGAATGTCTATAAAGCCAATGGCAAAGTATCGCAACTGGAAGCGTACGCGGCGGACAAGGACACCGGCGGAACAATAGGTATTGCGCACACGCGCTGGGCGACACATGGCGAACCCAATGCGGTCAATGCGCACCCCCATTACTCCGAGTCCGAGCGCCTGGCGATCATTCATAACGGCATCATCGAGAACTACGCTGTGCTCAAAGCCGGTCTGACGAAAGAGGGATATACCTTCAAGTCTGACACGGACACGGAAGTGCTGGTGCAGTTGATTGAATACACGCAGGTGAACCGCCATGTGGATCTCAAGACGGCTGTCCAACTGGCGCTTCAGCAAGTGATTGGTGCGTATGCAATCGCCGTGTTGGACAAGGAGCATCCGGATACGCTTATCGCTGCACGCAAGGGTTCACCGCTGGTAGTCGGTATCGGCAATGAGGAGTATTTTCTGGCTTCGGACGCTACGCCGATCGTGGAGTACACGGACCAAGTCATTTATATTGAAGATGAGGAAGTTGTCTGTATTCAAATTAAAAATGAAAAATTAAAAATTAAAAATTCGTCATCTCCTATTGAGATAACGACTATCAATAATGTCACCAAGACACCGGAGATCAAGCGATTAGAGTTGTCACTCAGCCAATTGGAGAAAGGCGGCTATCCGCATTTCATGCTCAAGGAGATCTTTGAGCAGCCGCGTACGCTGACGGACTCCATGCGTGGACGTGTGAACGTGCGTCAGGATAATATTGCGCTGTCGGGATTCATTGATAACAAAGACCGTTTCCTCAATGCCAAGCGTATCATCATCACGGCTTGCGGCACCAGTTGGCACGCAGGACTGATCGCTATGTACGCTATCGAAGAATTCGCGCAGATACCTGTCGAAGTGGAGTACTCGTCCGAGTTCCGCTATCGCAAACCCGTTATCAACAAAGACGATGTGGTCATCGCCATCTCACAGTCCGGTGAGACGGCCGACACGCTGGCCGCTATCCAGTTGGCCAAAGAGAAAGGGGCGTTCATCTTCTCCATTTGCAACGTCGTCGGTGCGTCCATTCCGCGTGTGAGTGACAGCGGTTGTTATACGCACGTGGGCCCGGAGATTGGTGTGGCGAGCACCAAGGCGTTCACGGCTCAAGTGATGGCACTGACCATGCTCGCGCTCTGCATCGGCAAAGAGAAAGGTACGATCTCGCAAGTGCAGTACCTGAGCGTTGTGCAGGAATTGGGACAGATCCCGGCTAAGATTGAACGGGTGTTAGGACAGGACAAACTGATCTCGGACTTTGCCAAGATTTTCTCTTACGCTCAGAACTTCATCTATCTCGGACGAGGGTATAATTTCCCTGTGGCACTGGAAGGAGCACTCAAACTGAAGGAAATCAGCTATATCCATGCAGAAGGATATCCCGCAGCCGAAATGAAACACGGACCGATTGCACTCATCTCGCAAGAGATGCCGGTTGTCGTGGTGGCACCGCATTGCGGCACGTACGAGAAGATTGTAAGTAATATCCAGGAGATCAAGGCCCGTAAGGGTAGGGTAATCGCCGTGGTGACGGAAGGGGACGAATTGGTGAGCAAGATTGCTGATTATTGCATCGAAGTGCCGGAGACGGTAGAATGTCTCACACCACTCCTGACCGTCATTCCACTGCAATTGCTGGCTTATCACATTGCCGTAATCAAGGGCTGCGATGTGGACCAGCCTCGTAACCTCGCCAAGTCGGTGACCGTAGAATAAAAGAACGCCTTCGGGCGTTTTTTTTATTAAAATCTTGCACATTTCAAAAAAAAGCAGTAATTTTGTGCCCGCAATTAAATTTTAATACATAAAGTGAAGAATATTGTAGTTCGATTTTGTGGAGACTCAGGCGACGGAATGCAGTTGACCGGCAACCTGTTTGCCCAATTGGGTGCCGAGTTGGGTCATGAGATCTCTACCTTGCCGGATTTCCCGGCTGAAATTCGCGCACCGCAGGGTACATTGGGCGGTGTGAGTGGTTTTCAAGTAGAATTAGGTGCGGAGGTTTATACCCCTGGTGACAAAGCCGATGTGATTGTGGCGATGAATGCTGCTGCACTGAAAGTGTGCACGTTAGGTTCGCATTTTAATCATCCGCAAGCGCATTATGACGAGCAGTTCTCGCTCTATCACCGCCATGCGATCGTGATAGTCGATACCGACTCGCTGACAGACAAGGATCTGGAGAAAGCGCTCTATCACACCGATAATCCGTTCACGGAACTCGATATCCCGGAGTCCGTACAGATTGTGCCGGTGCCGCTGACCACGCTAACCAAAGAGGCGCTCAAGGAGTCCGGCATGGATAACAAGTCGATGCTTAAGAGCCGTAATATGTTCGCTTTCGGTCTGATCTGCTGGTTGTTCGACGAGCCGATGGACAAAGCGATTCATCTGCTGGAAGATAAGTTCAAGAAAAAACCGGCACTGGTGGCTCCGAACACCAAAGTGATGGTAGATGGCTATAACTACGGTCAGAACCTGGCACTGAGTATTCATCAGATTCATCTGGACGGTGCGCCAAATGAGGTTCATGGCACCTATACATCTATCGCCGGCAATAAAGCTACCGCATGGGGACTGATTGCGGCTGCTGAGAAAGCTGGTAAGCACCTGTTCCTCGGTTCGTATCCAATCACTCCGGCTACGGATATCCTGCATGAACTGGCAGCGCGTAAAGATATGAACGTCATGGCGATTCAGGCAGAAGACGAGATCGCTGGTGTATGTACCGCTATCGGTGCGGCATTTGCCGGTGACTTGGCTTGTACGACGACCAGCGGCCCCGGTTTGAGCCTCAAATCCGAAGCAATTGGCTTGGCGGTGATGGCAGAACTGCCGTTGGTAGTTGTCGATGTACAGCGTGGAGGTCCGTCCACAGGTCTACCAACCAAGACGGAACAGACCGACCTGCTGCAAGCATTGTATGGACGTAATGGTGAGTGTCCTGCAGTTGTACTGGCTGCATCAAGCAGTTCCAACTGTTTCGATTTTGCATACGAGGCATGTAAGATAGCCTTGGAGAACATGACTCCGGTCATTCTATTGACCGATACCTATCTGGCGAACGGAACGGCATTGTGGCGTGTTCCGAAACTGGCAGACCTGCCGGCTATTCATCCGCAGAGCGTTCCTGAGGAACTGAAGGGAAAATACAACCCGGCACTGCGTGACGAGCGCGGAGTGCGTTATTGGGCATTCCCGGGTATGGAAGGCTATGAGCACCGCAACATCGGTCTGGAGCGTGACGCAGCGCGTGGTACGATCTCCACGAATCCGGAGAACCACGAAGTGATGGTTCGTGCCCGTCAAGCCAAGATCGCACAGATAGCAGACCGCATTCCTGAACTGAAGGTGCAAGGTAATGCTTCGAGCGATACACTGCTGGTAGGATGGGGCAGTACGGAGGGGCATTTGCACGCCGCTGCCAATGAGTTGAATTGTGCGTTGGCACAGTTCAATTACATCTGTCCGCTGCCGAAGAACACGCGCGAGGTACTGAGTCAATATAGGCGTATTATCGTATGCGAACTTAACACAGGTCAGTTCGCAGCGTACCTTCGCACACAAATCCCCAGCCTGAATATAGAGCAATATAATGAAATACAAGGACAGCCTTTTGCTGTTGAACGCATTGTGAATTTTGTAAAGGTTAACGGCTAATGGTTAAAGGTTAAAGTTATGGAAGCAAGTCAATTTAAATCGGATCAATACGTACGTTTTTGCCCGGGTTGTGGAGACCACGCTATCTGCATGGCGCTGCAAAAAGCGATGGCGCAAATAGGTATCCCGACATACGAGGTGGTTGTTATCTCCGGTATCGGTTGTTCGAGCCGTATGCCGCATTATCTCAACACCTACGGTTTTAATACGATTCACGGTCGCGGTGGCGCGATCGCTACAGGTGTGAAAACTTCTCACCCCGAACTGACTGTTTGGCAGATGAGCGGTGACGGCGACTGTTTGGCTATCGGTGGAAACCATTTTATCCATGAGATACGCCGTAATGTGGATCTGAACGTGTGCATGTTCAACAACCGCATCTACGGTCTGACCAAAGGTCAGTATTCACCGACGAGCCCGAAAGGGTTTGTGTCCAAATCGAGTCCGTTCGGTACGGCGGAGCGTCCGTTCATTCCGGCACAACTGGTGCTGGGTGCAGGCGGTACGTTCTTTGCCCGCACGCTGGATGTCGATATGCCGACTACGGTGGATTGTTTGGTAGCTGCTAAGGAACACAAAGGTTGCTCGATAGTTGAATGTCTGGTTAACTGCGTGATTTTCAACAATGGAACGCACGCGTGGATCGCAGATCGTGAGCAGCGCGCCGAGCACTCGATCATCCTCAAACACGGCGAGAAAATGATTTTCGGTAAGAATAACGACAAAGGTTTAGCGGTTGAGATTGACACAGTGACTTTTGTGCCGAAGATGATTGTTGTGCCGGCAGACGACCCGCGTGTGCTCGTTCATGATGCACATCAACCGGATCCGACGCTGCACCGTCTGCTAGGTCTGATGGGACAAGAGCGGTTTACTGATGTACAAAGTGACGATGTACAAGGTACAAACGAAGAGTTACCGGTTGCACTCGGTGTGATTCGTAATGTAGAGGCAGAAACCTATGACCACGCTGTTAACCAGCAGATTGCAGACGTACGCGAGCATGCCAAAGCAAAGAACTTTGACGAACTGACGGCTACGTTGGAGAGTTGGACAATGTAATGGCTAAAGGTTAGAGGCTAAAGGCTAACGGTATTTACTTTCGTCACAATCGCCTAACAGCGACAGATACGATTCGTAGCGGGAGATAGCAATGTCTCCCGTTATTATTTTTTCTTGTACGGCACAGCCGGGTTCGTGGGTGTGCGTGCAGTTACCGAAGCGACAGTCACGACCGGCTTGGAAGAGCTCCGGAAAATAGTGACTCACCTCTTCTTTCTCAAAATCAATCGTTCCGAAACCTTTGATACCCGGAGTGTCGATCAATGCACCGGCATTGAGAAAATACATCTCGGAGAAGGTGGTGGTATGCAT
>JAFPGA010000090.1 GCA_017423085.1 Paludibacteraceae bacterium
CTATTATTTCTATCGCTCCATGTTGCAGAAAGAGGAGGGGACAGAGCTGATGAAGACGATTGCATCGCACGTGCGTAAGGGTGCGATGGCGTATTTGAAGCAGCAGTACAAAGTAGTGACGATCGTGTTCGTCGTGCTGGCTGCAGTATTTGCCGTAATGGCTTATTTTAACTTACAGAACGGTATTGTCTGGTTCGCGTTCCTGACCGGTGGTTTCTTCTCCGGTTTAGCGGGTTTCTTCGGCATGAAGACCGCGACGTATGCTTCGGCACGAACCGCTCATGCTGCGCGTCAGTCGCTCAACGCCGGTCTGCAGGTGGCATTCCGTTCGGGTGCCGTGATGGGTCTGACGGTGGTTGGCTTAGCTCTGCTCGACATCGCCGGCTGGTTCCTGGTACTGCAGAAAACGGGTCTGTTGGAGCTCGTGGGAGCTAACGCAGACTTGATCACCATCACAACCACGATGTTGACCTTCGGAATGGGTGCTTCTACCCAAGCACTCTTTGCCCGTGTCGGAGGTGGTATCTATACCAAAGCAGCTGACGTAGGTGCCGACTTGGTGGGTAAGACGGAGTACAACATTCCTGAGGACGATCCGCGCAATCCTGCCACTATTGCAGACAACGTAGGAGACAACGTTGGTGATGTAGCCGGTATGGGTGCAGACCTGTACGAATCGTATGCCGGTTCTATTCTGGCTACCATGGCTTTGGGAGCGTCTGCGTTTGCCGGTTCGGCTGTTGAAGGCTTGCAAATGAAAGCCGTTTTAGCCCCTTCGCTAATTGCAGCATGTGGTGTACTGCTTTCCATCATTGGTATTTATATGGTGAAAACGAAAGAAGGTGCGGGCATGAAAGAGTTGCTTCGCGCACTCGCTATCGGTACGAATACTGCTGCCTTCCTGATTGCCGGCGTGACGTTCGGTATCTTCTATTGGCTGTTGGGTGACAACCCTGCTGCACCAAACCAATGGTGGCAAGTGTCGTTGTCCGTTGTAGTAGGTCTTCTGGCAGGTGTGATCATCGGCAAATCGACGGAGTACTACACATCGCAGAGTTACAAACCGACGCAGAAAGTGAGTGAGAGTTCGCAGACGGGTGCAGCAACGGTCATCATCAGCGGTCTCGGTCTGGGGATGCTCTCAACGGCTATTCCTGTGGTGACGGTCGGTGTAGCCATCATTCTGGCGTATCTTTGCGCCAACGGTTTTGCGATTGAGTTCAATGCTGCGAACTTGTCTATGGGTCTGTACGGTATTGGTATAGCTGCAGTAGGTATGCTTTCGACGCTGGGTATTACCTTGGCAACCGATGCGTATGGTCCGATTGCAGATAACGCGGGTGGTAACGCTGAGATGTCCGGTCTGCCGGCTGAAGTGCGTCAACGCACTGATGCGTTGGATGCGCTGGGTAACACGACGGCTGCTACCGGAAAAGGTTTTGCTATCGGTTCAGCAGCTCTTACGGCACTCGCTCTCTTGGCTTCGTACGTAGAGGAAATCAAGATTGCACTCATTCGTACGGGCGAAGCATTACCGAACGGAGTAGAGGCTGCCAAAGCCAGTTTGGTGGATTTCATGGAGGCATATAATGTTAATCTCATGAATCCGATCGTGCTGGTAGGTATTTTCATCGGTTCGATGATGGCATTCCTGTTCTGCGGTTTGACAATGAACGCAGTCGGTCGCGCAGCACAGAAAATGGTAGAGGAAGTGCGTCGTCAGTTCCAAACCATCAAGGGTATCCTGGAGGGCAAAGCCGAACCGGACTACGCACGCTGTGTGGCTATCTCCACCAAGGGTGCACAACATGAAATGTTGTTACCGTCCATTCTGGCGATTGTCGTGCCCATTATCACCGGTTTGGTATTAGGTGTAGCCGGTGTGCTTGGTCTGCTGATAGGCGGTCTCGCTACCGGATTTGTGCTTGCTGTATTCATGGCGAATGCAGGTGGTGCGTGGGATAACGCGAAGAAATATGTGGAGGAAGGTCATTTCGGAGGTAAAGGCTCTGATTGTCACAAGGCTACTGTAGTGGGTGACACGGTGGGCGATCCGTTCAAAGACACGTCCGGTCCGAGTCTGAACATCCTCATCAAACTGATGTCGATGGTATCGATTGTGATGGCCGGTCTGACGGTGGCGTACCACTTGTTATAATTACAAATGAAAAATTAGCGGAGCCCGAGAGCTCCGCTTTTTTTACTTATACAGGAATCGTTTGATGGATCGTTTGGGTGTTTTCTCGAACGGTTTGTCCTGTACTTCAATGTCCGCCACCTTGCTGTAGGATGGAATTAAGTTGTTGAGTTTTTGCAGGTTGGCTTTCATGATAGTCTGTATCTCTTCCAGACTCATGCGCTTGGTCAGCGTCTCATCTGGGAAGACGAGTGCCACCAGTTTGCCTTCACGCTCTACAATCAGGGATTCGCCGACAGCCTCTTGATTGTTCAGTTTATCCTCAATCTCCTCGGGGTAGATGTTCTGTCCTGATGCGCCAAGGAACATGGTTTTGCAGCGACCTTTGATATAGATATTCTTCTTGCGATCCAATCGTCCGAGGTCACCGGTACGCATCCAATGATCTTCGGTAAACACGGCGTTGGTAGCATCGGGGTTCTTGTAGTATCCGAGCATCACGTTCTCGCCTTTGACCAGAATCTCGCCGATACCGGCTTCGTTGGGCTGGTCTATCTTAACGTCCATATTGAGCACCGGCACACCGCCTGTACGGGCTTTGAAATACTTGGGCGGATTACCACCAATCAGCGGTCCGCATTCCGTCATACCGTAGCCGATGGAGAGCGGGAAATGGATATCCATCAGACATTTCTCCACAATGGGGTTCATCGCTGCACCGCCGCAGATGAAATAGCGCAACTTGCCGCCGAAGGCATTACGCAGACCTTTCTTCACACGTCCCTTGATAATGTCACCGATAACGGGCACGTGCCAGAACGAACGAATCGCCCATTTGCTAAGCATCGGGTCAAGGTTCTTTTTGTAGATCTTCTCAATCACAAGCGGCACAGTTACAACAAGATACGGCTGCACCTCTTTCATCGCTTTGAGCAGGATGGACGGAGTAGGCGACTTGGTCAGGAAATAGATATGTGTACCGCAGCAGAGCGGGTAGAGCAGTTCGCACACCTGTCCGAACATATGGGCAAGCGGCAGCATGGACACCAATCGTTGACCGGGCTCCACAGGCAGGATTTTCATACCCACTTCGATGTTATTGCTGATAGAGCGTCCATTGAGCATGACGCCTTTCGGACTACCGGTTGAGCCGGATGTGTAGTTAATGAGCGAAAGCGAGTTCTCGTCTGCTGCAAAATGAGTATCCTCCGGTTCTATGCCGCGTGGGAACTTGGATTGGAACGCCGTGTGCCACTCTTTGTCGGTAGGCACGCTTCCTTTTTCTGCTTCGTACAGCATGCGCCAGTCTTCCAACGACAGCGCTGCTTTCAGTTTAGCCGGCATTTGCTGGTGCTGCAGTTCCTTCCACACATACGGTCCGACGAACAGCAGTTCGCTGTCCGAGTGCTCCAATAGATGGGAGATGTCTTCCGCTGTAAAGTCTTGTAATATAGACACTACTACGCCTTCGTAAGAGGTGATGGCGAGGTACGCAACAGCCCAGTTGGCACAGTTACGACCGGCGAGTGCAATCTTGTCTCCACGCTTGATACCCAGTTGCTCAAACAGCACATGCAGACGCAGCATCTCCACGGCTAACTCGCCGAATGTGTACTCGTGATTCTCACCGTAGTCGGTCAACGCAGCGTCGTTCCACTGGTGCTCCATCACGTCTGTCAAATAATGTAAGTAATGTTTTGTCATACGCTAATACCTTTGCGACGCAAAGGTACTGCTTTTTTTTGACATACGCAAATAAAATCTGTTTTTGCTAACCACAATGTGCAAAACCCAGCCTTTTGGCACATAAAAAAACGAGCGGGTGGTTTCACAATCACCCGCAAGCTTCGACTCCCGAAGGAGTCCATCTACTTACTCACTTAATTATTTACAGAACGTTATGGTTACTCACGCCATAACGTGGGATGTTACCTGTAACTCAATTATTTGTACAGGTAACGCTTGATAGACCGTTTCGGAGTCTTCTCAAATTCCGAAGCGACTAATTCTACTGCGCTGATCTGGCTGTAAGCCGGCAGGTCTTTGTTGACTGTAACGCGGTTCTCATCCATCAGTTGTGTCAGCGTCTTGGTGCCCAGCTGCTTCTTACCGTCAGCGGTTGTATCAGGGAAGACGAGTGCTACCAACTTATGATCGCGGTCCACTACAATCGACTCCACTACGCACGGCATTGAGTTCAGTTTGTCCTCCAACTCCTCCGGATAGATATTCTGACCGGAAGGACCGAGAATCATGTTCTTCGAACGACCGTGGATATAGATGTTTCCTTGTTTGTCGAGGACACCTAGGTCACCGGTACGCATCCAGCCGTCTGCAGTGAAAACTGCTTTGGTGGCCTCTTCGTTCTTATAGTAACCCTTCATGACGTTGATACCCTTCACTTGGATCTCGCCGTCTTTGGAGGTCGGATCTTCTGAGTCAATGCGCACATGACATTGCGGCAACTCTTTACCGCAGCTGTGGAACGCATATGCCCACCAGTCTTCATAACTGATCAGCGGTCCGCACTCCGTCATACCGTAGCCGACGCAGTACTGGAACTTGATGTCGTGCAGCACTTGTTCTACTTCGCCGTTGAGCGCAGCACCACCGATGATGAGGAAGCGGAGTTGACCGCCGAACGTCTTGTCCAGACCTTCTTTGACCTTGCCACGAATAATATTCTTGAGCAGCGGAGTCTTCCACATGATCTTGGCAGCCGGGCTGCTGATCTTAGGCAGCACACCTTTCTTGACGATTTTCTCGATGACCAGAGGCACCGTCAGGATCATGAACGGTCTGACTTGTGCAAATGCCTTCATCAGCACGGTCGGAGTGGGGGCTTGGGTAAGGAAATATACCTCTGCACCGTCGCACACCTGGTACAAGAACTCAAACATCAAGCCGAACATATGTGCAATCGGCAGCATGGAGAGCACTTTGTCACCCTGTTTGTGCGGGATACGCTGGCATGCGAACTCGACGTTTCCGCTCAGGTTCATATGCGTCAGCATGACGCCCTTCGGATTGCCGGTCGAACCGGATGTGTAGTTGATGACCGCTACGTCCTCATAATTGTTGGTCGGGTAGTGGATATCCGTTTGCTTAACACCATTCGGAAAGGCTTTCGCAAACGCAGCGTCAACACCCTCGTATTTCTTACGCAAACTCTCGTCTGCTTCCACGATCGACATGTCGTCCATGAAGATGGTAGCTTTCAGACCTTTCATCTGCGTCGGGTCAATCTTTTTCTTTACATTCGGACCAACGTACAGCAGGACTGCCTCCGAGTGGTCCACTAACGAGTAGATGCCTTCCGGCGTAAAATCAGGAAGGATACTTACAACGACTGCTTTATAAGTCTCAACAGCCAGGAACAACAAACCCCAATTTGCACAGTTGCGTCCGCACAGTGCAATCTTATCTCCCTCTTTAATACCTAATTGCTTCCACGTAACATGCAGTTTCTCAATTTCCGAAGCCAATTCCGCATATGTATACGAATGTTCTCCGTCTAAGTCCTTCATTGCAAGTTTGTCCCATTTGGCACCTATTGTCTCTTGCAAATAGGATAAGTAGTGTTTTGTTGCCATAAATGTATTTATCGGTTGATGTTCGATATTCAATTTCAAATTCGACTACAAAGGTACTGCTTTTATTTCGAATAATCGTTCGAAAGATGCATTTTTTTTTATTTTTTTAGTAAATTATGAAATTCTGAATATGTTTTTTCCAATAATGAAAAGTCCATTTGCGTTTGCCCCAGACCATTGTCGTAGCTGTCTTTGATGTGCGTACACATGATGGCAATCTGTTCTCGGTCTATGTCACGGCGGATTTTTCCGGCACGCTGATCATTGTAAATCGCTTTGCGCCATAACTCCAACTCTTTGAGCGATAGACGTTGTGCTTTGCGGTGCAGCGAAGGGAACTTGCTGTAGGCGGTGAACATGAGATTGTTCACATTACTGGTATTGACGGCTTTGTTCTCAAAGGTCATCAGGGCCTCTTCCAGACTGTGCAGATAAAGCATCATAGTCGCTATCATCTGATCCATACCTCCGTCCTCGGGCATGGTATTGAGGGCACGCTGCTTGGGCTCCAAGAAATAACGCTCGATACAGGTTAAGAAAATCTCATCCTGGTCTTTGAAATAGTAGTACAGTGTCCCGCGCCCCATATCGAGCGCGAACTGCAGGTCGGTGATACTCACGTTCTGATAGCCTTTGAGGGCGTACAGTTCCATCGCCTTGCGGATAATATATTCTTTTCTGTCTTTCAATGAATGATCAATTTATGTTTTCTGTCAAAGTGTCGCTTGGATACGTATTCTGCCGCTTGCACCGGGCATCAGAATACCGCCGTAGTCGTAATAATGCCGGTTGGTCATGTTGGTGCATTCGGCACTTATGCGTACGTGCGCGAGTTCCATATATATACTTCCGTCCAACAGCAGCACGGGTGCAAAAGCATTGCCGGTAGTGCCGTGTATATCAACGTAGGTACCCATTCGCTCTTGCCATTTCAGACTCCAGTTGGCACCGACACAGCCTTTGGACCAAACGTAGATACCGTGATCGATGTTGAGTGTCACTTTGTGACGTAAGTAATCCAGATAGTTGCTCTTGGCGGTTGCCATATCCAGCGACAGGTTCGTGTACGCATAGCGTAATGCCACGTTTCGCAGCCAGTTATTGTACCGGTACTGTACACCCGCTTCCACACCGAATGTGTTCACTTTGTTTCGATTGGTAGCATAGAACAGACTATCTGTCTCGTTGTACGTCCAATCGATGATGTTTTCTCCCCATCGGTAATACACATCGCCTTGTATCTGCAACTCTCCTGCGTTCTCCCATCGCCACGTGTATTCCGCACCGGCTATCACCTGCCATGCCTTCTCTGCTTTGAGGTTCGCACTGCCGCGCTGCACACCGGCTTTGTAATACATATCCGTCCAGGTTGGCATGCGTAGTGAACGGTTGGCACTCACATACACTTTTCCGTTGCCAAGGATGTCGTAGCCCACATACGCAGCTCCCGAACCGTACCAGCCGCACCAACTGTTGTAGTGCCCTGCCACGCTGATAGAAGCATTCAGATGGGACAATTCCCGAAAGTGAAACTGCTGCTTGGCGCGTAGGGTGGCTTGCCAGCGGTTGTGCTCTCCCATATTCGTCGATCGGATGAACTCGTCCCTGAACTCCGCGCCCAATGATGTGGTTCCTATCTTATCCGAATGGTACGCTGCATACACACTCGCTTGCGTGTTGTGCGTCCAGTGGCAGTTGGTTACCGTTCCCCGATGCCACTCGTAGCGGTCGTATTGACCGCGGTAGGCTACACTCGTTTGGATGCTCCATGACCGGATCGGTATGGTGGATTGGATAGATGCAAACATTGTCCGCGTGGCATCGAACTGGTCTGTACTCGCGTAGCCGTAACCTGTTCCGAGCCCTGCATCTTTGTATTGTGCACCCGCTTGGGCATCTATCATCCCTTTCCAGTTGGTTCGTATATACAGGTTAGCTAACTGATAATCTGTGTTCTGCAGCGCTTCCTGTTCCTTGGTATCGCTCGTTGGAGCGTAATAGCCGTTACTCCGCGCATACTCTACGGAACTGTGGACGGTAACGCTTTGGCTCTGCCAACTGCCGGCAAAAACAGGATTCACTTCTCCGTTCGTTCCGGCACTCATCTGCAGCGTATAGGTATCGTGGTCTGTATAGCACTTGGTGATGATGTTGATTGCACCTGTCAGCGCACCTGTCCTATCCGCTTCCGTGCCTTGCAGTACCTCAATCCGCTCAATCAATGACATCGAGACGGGTATGTTCATCGCGTAGTGACCGGTTTGCGCATCCTGTAGCGGTACGCCGTTGAGCAGCACGACTACCTGATCAAACGTACCTCCGCGTAAACTGATATCAGTCTGCGCATTACCTGCTCCGCGTGAACGTACATCGATGTTCGGCAGATACGCCAGCACATCCGCGATGTTGGTCACCGGCAGCGCGGCTATCTGCTCGCGGCTCAGTTCGGTCACCTTGGTGTAACTGCGGTGAAAATCGTCCACAAGGACTACTATCTCCTCTATTTCAAACGGCGACTCCGCATGCAGCCCGGGAAAACCTATCGCTGCACACAGTACGCAACTCAGTAAAAATCGTTCAATTCTCATTTTTTGCCTCATATGCGTCCAGCGCTTCGTTCATGATTCGTTTTCCGTCTGCAATGATCTCCTCTGCCTTGTCAAAATCGAAGGTGTTGTACGCATATTGTCGCATCACGGCATGCACATCGGGTGGTGTCAGACGCAGTGCTTGCAGGGTGTTTTGCTGAATCTGCATATCGCTCATCCGATCCAGCATGCTGATGAAACTGACTTTGCGTTGCAAGTCATTGGCTTTCTCCAACCGTGCTTTGTTGACGCGCTTGGTCAGTTGCCGAATCTGGTTTTCCAGTCCTTTGGGCACGGGCACGCCGCGCGATACCAGATCTGCGAGACGGCTCTCCACGTCAATCGGTTCCGGGTGCTCGTCTGTCGTCGGCATGCTGTCCTTGCCGCTAATATCCATCGCCACCAGCATATCGCCATCCGTCCGTTGTACCACATGCAGTGGCAGCGGATTGAGAATACCGCCGTCTATCAGCAGACGGTGACCTAACTGCACCGGTTGAAAGAACAGCGGAATGGAAATCGAGGCACGCACCGCTTCGAATAGACTACCGGAACGGAAGATTACTTCCTCCGTATTCATCATGTCCGAAGCCACAATAGAGCAGGGGATATTCAGTTCCTCCATCGGTCTGTCGGGCACAATCTTCTGCAATTCATCGATGATTCGTTTGCCTTTGACCAATGAATTGACACTTAACAGATTGATGTCCATCATTCGCCAAATCAGCTGCATATCGACTTGCAGAAACCACTCTTTGGCTTCTTTCAGTTGCCCGGCTGCATACATACCGGCAATGATCGAACCCATTGAGCAACCGGCTATGCTTGTTATTGTATAGCCGTGTTCCTCCAACGCCTCGATTGCA
>JAFPGA010000091.1 GCA_017423085.1 Paludibacteraceae bacterium
ACACGCGTAAGTCCGGTGAGAAACTGTTTGACTACGTCGATCCACGAAACCGTCAAGTGCAGATTGAGATGGAAGCTTGCGTGACCGCACATCTCAAACGCATCGGTGCGTACCTGAAACCGGGAGAGTATAAAGAGCTGTCAGCTATCAGTTATCAGCCATCAGACTATTCCGTAACCGCTTCCGTCATTATTCCGTGCAAGAACCGTGCCCGCACGATCGCCGATGCGATACATAGTGCGTTGAATCAGAAAGTACGTGAAGGCTACTCTTTCAATGTGATCGTAGTCGATGATAACTCGACCGACGGAACGGCAGAGAAGATTGAAGGATTGATGAATGGTGACGCTTCGCTTAATGGTGCGAATGGTGAATTGATCTATATTGCGCAGGACAAGACCTGGCACGCGATTGGCGGCAACTGGAACGTGGCGATTCATGACCCGCGTTGTGGTAAATACGCCATTCAGTTGGACAGCGACGATACCTACTTCGACGAAACGACCGTGCAGAAGTTCATCGATGCTTTCGAATCCGGTTTAGAACCGGAGCAAGCCAACCATTCGGCGCGTTACGGCATGGTTATCGGTACGTATCAATTGACGAACATGGACGGTGAGATTCTTCCTCCGGGTGTGATTGACCATCGGGAGTGGACGGATGATAACGGTCGTAACAATGCGCTGCGCATCAACGGTCTCGGTGCTCCGCGTGGGTTCTACGTGCCGCTTCTGCGTACGATCAATTATCCGACTACCAAGTACGGTGAGGACTACGCGGTCGGTCTGCGGATTAGCCGCGACTACCCGATCGGTCGTATCTACGACGTGCTGTACAACTGCCGTCGGTGGGAAGATAACTCCGATGCCAACTGCGACATCGTCGCCATGAACCGCAATAACTGGTACAAAGACAGGCTGCGTTCATTCGAACTGATTGCTCGAATGAACCATTGATGATTTCAAATTTCAAATTTAAGATTTGGATATCCGGGTTGGAATAGTAACGGCTCCGCAGATTGAGTTTGAGCAGCGGGAACACACGTTCGTTCTAAAGAACGTGCGGATCGGCATTGGCTTTCATTGGGACCGTTATGAGGACCAGGAGTTTGAAGGACAATTAGAGATTCGCAATAATCCCGACGGCACGCAGACGGCTATCAACACACTGGATCTGGAGGACTATTTGTGTTCGGTTATCTCGTCCGAGATGTCATCCAACAGTCCGATGGAACTGCTCAAAGCACATGCCGTCATCAGCCGCAGCTGGGCGATGCGGGCGATTGAGAAACCCAACCACGAGGGCTATCATGTCTGCGGAGATGACCATTGTCAGCGGTACGAAGGACTACGGCGAATGAATGAACGGGCTGTGCAAGCGGTTCGGGAGACGGCAGGGATGGTTTTAACGTTCACAAGCCAAGGCCAATGCCAAAGCCAAATCTGCGACTGCCGGTACTACAAGTGTTGCGGCGGACGTTCCGAAGTATGGCGCACGTGTTGGGAAGACATTGATGTGCCGTACATTCAATCGGTTGAGTGCCCTTACTGCGGACGGGTGAGTGCCAAGACACTACGGCTGGTGCTCAACGACTACGATCAGGAGACCAAGGATTTTCATGACTGGAAAGTGCGTTACACCGCCGACGAATTAGGACAGATCATTCGCGAAAAATCCGGCATCGATTTCGGGGATATTGTGGATCTCATTCCGCTTCATCGCGGAGCTTCAGGTCGAATCGACAGTCTCAAAATTGTCGGCACCAAGCACACCGAGATCATCGGCAAAGAACTCAAGATTCGTTATTGGCTCAGCCGCAGCTGTCTGTACAGCAGTTGGTTTGAGGTGGAGAAAGAGCCTTTGTCCATTGTACCTCGTCACTTTGTACTTTCAGGACATGGTTGGGGTCACGGAGCCGGGTTGTGTCAGATAGGTGCTGCGCAGATGGCGGAAGAAGGATACACGTACGAACAGATTTTAGCGCATTATTATGTCGGTTCAAGACTTGGCGTTGCAGCGAAATAAGTACAAGCACCTCTCGGACGAGGAATGGCGCTGGTTTCTCCAGCAGGTCGAAGGGCGTGAACGCACCGCCGACAAACTGCCGACGTTTGCGGCCATTGACGATTGGTGGTACCCGGTGAGACTCAGTTGCGAACAATGCAGCAGTGAGTTGACCGCGAAATACAAAGCCCAAATCGTAAATGGTACATGTCAAAATGGTACATGTCTTGACTTGACAGGCGGCTACGGAGTGGATACGTATTTCATCAGCGAGCACTTCGAGCACACGGACTACGTGGAGCAGAATGCGGAGTTATGCCGTATAGCGGAGCATAACTTTAATGTACAAAGGGACAATGTACGATGTACAAAGGTTTCTGTGCATAACAGTTCTGCTGAAGAATTTCTGAAAACTGCAGGTACGTACGATCTAATTTTTATTGATCCGGCACGGCGGGATAGTCACGGCAGCAAGGTGTTCCGTTTGGCAGACTGCACGCCGAATGTGGTGGAACTGTTACCTACCCTGATGCAGCACGGCAAGCGGCTGATGATTAAACTCTCGCCGATGCTCGATTTGACGCAAGCCATCAAGAATGTACAAATTGACGATGTACAAGGTACAAAGGTTAATTGGGATGTACACGTAGTTGCAATAAAGAACGAGGTGAAAGAACTGTTGTTGCTAAGCGTTGGCACGGGACAGATCACAGCAATCGACCTTGCCGAACCGGAGAAGGCGTTTGTATTCACCCGCGAGGAAGAACAGAATTGCCAAATGGTAAATGGCACATGCGAAAATGGTAAATGGCTTTACGAGCCCTCAGCTGCTATCCTCAAAGCCGGGGCGTATAAGTTAATTGCACAGCGATTCGGGTTGCACAAACTGGATGTCAATACCCACCTATACGCGTCCGACACGCTTATTGAGCATTTCCCCGGGCGAGTGTGGAAAATAAATGGCGAATGGACGAAAGGCGATAAGGCGAATGTGCTGTGTCGCAATTATCCGCTCACGCCGGAGCAACTGAAGAAGAAATACCGCCTCAAAGATGGTGGAGACATGTACCTCATCGGCTGCCGTGTGAACGGCAAACCGACCCTATATACCGCAGAACGAATAAACTAAATAATAACATTTATGAAAAAAATTTCTTTCTTACTCCTTGCGCTCTTTTGCGCAGTGAACCTCATGGCAGAGACGGTTCTTATTGATGGTCTCTATTATTCCATAGGCACCACCACCGTCTCTGTGGTCGCAGACCAGACATCGGGCAAATCGGTGTACGGAAGCTACATCGACGTGACTATTCCCGCTTCGGTGTACTACAACAATTACACCTACCCGGTAACAACCATCGGCACATCGGCTTTCGAGAGTTGCTCGAACCTGCAGTCGGTGACACTGCCGAACAGCATTACAGCTATCTACACAGATGCTTTCTATGGTTGTACCAAATTAGGAGATATCAACTTGCCGGAAGGACTGACGACTATCAATCTGCGGGCGTTCTACAACTGTAACCTCGACACCATCATTATCCCGAGTACGGTGACTTCGATCGGCAATAAAGCCTTTTACAACAACCCTCTCAAGTCAATCACCTGGCTTCCGTCTAACAGTTCCATCAGTACAGGAACAATAGAAGATTCACCGTTCTTTAACTCCAATTCAAAGGTCACATCGTTCACCTTCGGTCCGAACGTGAAGACTGTGCCGGCGTATATATGCTACAATATGAGCCAGTTGGACACCATCGTGCTTCCGCCTTCGGTTTCTTCGCTTGGTCAGAATGCGTTTATGTATTGTACATCGCTCAAGTCCATTAACCTGCCCGCGACGCAGAAGATCCTTCCCGTCGGTATCTTTGAAGGTTGTACCTCGCTGGAGTCTATCGAACTGCCGGCTACTTTGACCACCATCAGTACAGACGCTTTCTACGGCTGTTCCAAACTGGCGAATGTGACCCTGCATGAAGGACTGACGACTATCAACCAACGGGCGTTCGTCAACTGCAAACTGGCCTCCATCACCATCCCGAGCACGGTGACTTCCATCGGAAGCAGCGCCTTCCAAGGCAATCCGACCACTTCGGTCACATGGTTGCCGAAGACCTGCTCCATCGGTACCGGCGATAATGCACCGTTCTACAGCACGAGTTCGCAGATCACTTCCTTTATTTTCGGTGACAGTGTGAAGAC
>JAFPGA010000092.1 GCA_017423085.1 Paludibacteraceae bacterium
AGGTGGAAACTGATCTGTTGTACGGAGAGGTCGGGACGGGTGGAAAGGAGGTTCTTGGCTTGCGTAGCAAGGTACTGCTCGATGTAATCGCTGGCAGAGATGCCCACTACTTCTTTGATAATGACCGAAAAATGACGCGTGGTAAGGTGTGCTTTTTCGGCATAAAATGCCACTTCGTGTTGTTCGCGATAATGCTGTGCCAGCAGGTTGCAGAACGTATTGAATACAGAACGATTGCGGTTGATAGCCCTTTCTTCTTCGTCAATCTCACGTCTGCAAGCATCCAGCATCTCTGCCATAATATCGGTCTGCGCCATAAGCATATCGTGGCGATGCGGATAACGGGAAACAGGCGTATTGCTGATAAGTTCCAACATATCTACCGCTTTCATGTATTGCGCCATGTCTTCGTTCGTTAGCAGACATGCAGGTGTTTCATGAAATTTATTGCGGTCATGTGTCATCCTTCGTTGGGTCATTTCTTGTTCAAAAGCCAACGAGTGCATAATAACCGTTATGGTATAATCCGGACTGCTTTCTATAGGATGGATAATATGATTAGGAAGAATCATTGCTACTTCATTTTCACGAAAGCGGATCTCCTGCATATTATACAAAGCCCGTGATGAACCTGCATGACAGATAAAAATCATCAGGTATGGAAAGATGATATCCTGCCCGTAAACAGGAAAACTATGAATGTCTCGCAGCACAATCATTTCTGACTTTTCGATAGTGCGTAGCGCCTCTTCAAAAATGCATCTTGTTTCCATAAATCATCATTTTGGGCACAAAATTACTGCATTTTTTTGACATATGCAAGTGTTTTTTTAATAAAAATCGTACTTTTGGTTAATATTTCCTTATAAATGGGTAACGCGTATGTGCGTAATTTTTCGTAATTTTGCAACGATTTTTATTCTTTTTAAAAAAGGAGGTACATATGAGAAAGATTGGAATGGTATTAGCAATGCTTGTATGCACGATGATGGCGCAAGCAGGAGAGTATGCGTATCTGGTATTCACCAACACAAGCGGAACAACGACGGCACTGACAGTGAGTAACCTGTCCGCAACAGTGAGCGGTTCAACATTAGTAGTGACCAATGATGACGGCACGGTGAATTTCACCTTGACGGACTTGGCAGCGATGCAGTTTTCCAAGACGGACACGTTGACGGCCCTGGACAATGTGTTAGATGGTAACCAAGCGGTGAAAGTATATAGCATCAGCGGCACGTCGTTCGGTACGTTTGACAACCTGGTGCAAGCGGCACAGCAACTTGGCGCAGGGGCTTATGTGATTTCAAATGGTAAAAACTCCCAAACGATTGTAGTAAAATGAGACGGTTTATAGGATTAGTGATTAGCGGATTAGCGGTAAGCGGTCTGCTCACAGCTCAAACGCTGAACGTACAGGTGGACAATGTGACCTATCAGTTCCCGGCAGCGCAGACATACTCAATGCCCTTTGACAACGGCACAACACTGACGGTCATGGGTAAAGCGTTTGCATTGAGTGATATTGACAACATGTACGTCGATGAGACCGTCGTTCGGGACAGCGCAGTCAATGTGGTGTATAACGGCAGTTCGGCGGCTATTACCGTAGCAGGAAACATAGCCCGTTACGTGACCATCGCGCAAAGCGGGGCGCATGTGTCGATTGCACAAAGTAATGATTTGGCAACTGAGATCATCTATAACCTCTCGGGTTCGTCGAGTGACGGAGAGTTCTACATCTCCGGTTCGTACAAGTCGACTATCGAGTTGAACGGTTTGACGCTGACCAATACAACGCCTGTTTATTCCGGCGCAGCGGTACATGTGCAGAATAGCAAACGAATCAAAGTGAAGGTCGTCACTGGTACCACGAGCACTTTGCGTGACGCTTCGACGGGTAGCCAGAAAGGGGCATTGTATATCAAAGGTCATGCCGAGTTCGCACAGAAAGGTACGCTCAATGTCTATGGTAACGTAAAACACGGCATCAAAGCGGGTGAGTATATCACCGTCAAGAATGCCACCATCAATGTGCTTTCATCGGTAGGCGACGGTATCAACTGTGAGCAGTTCTTCCTTATGGAGAGCGGTACGATCAGTTTGAGCGGCATCGGTGATGACGGTCTTCAATGCGATATCGAGGATACGACCACCGGTTCAACAGGACAGACGACTGACCATGAAGGCGAGGACAGCGGCAACGTCTATATCTCCGGCGGTACAATTACCGTTTCTGTTTCAGCGGCAGCGGCAAAAGGTATCAAATCCGAAGGCGATATGGTTATCACCGGTGGAACGATTACTGCTACCACTTCCGGCGGCGGTGCATGGGACAGCGATGACCTCAAGACCAAAGCCTGTGCAGGGCTAAGTGCCGACGGTAATATCGCCATCAGCGGCGGTACGCTCAATCTGAAGAGCACCGGTGCAGGAGGCAAGGGTATCAGCGGTGACGGCACGTTCGTGGTAAGCGATTCAGCTGCTATCACGATTTCCACCAGCGGTCAAGCCGTAGTGGCTTCTTC
>JAFPGA010000093.1 GCA_017423085.1 Paludibacteraceae bacterium
ACAGGTCGTCAATTGTAATATATTATATAATAAGGAGTACCATGCGTAAATTATGGTTATGTCTGTTGGGTCTCTGTGCGCTCGTGGCGAGTGCACAGGTGACTCCGACACCGAACCCTATTCCGGTGGGTTATACCGGCGAGATCACTATTGTCTTTGATGCTACGAAGGGTAGCGGTGGTATGGTAGGCGCTACGAAGTGTTATGCCCATACCGGTCTTATCACGGCGGCTTCGAGCAGTGACAGCGACTGGAAGAACGTAATCGGTTCTTGGCGTAAGAGCGGTCAGCCGGAGTTGACTTCGCTGGGTAATGATAAATGGCAGTTGGTCATCCCGAATATATATGAGTTTTACGGGGTGCCTGAAACAACCAATATCCGGAAACTGGCTTTCGTGTTCCATGACGGTCCCAACGGAACCAAGGAAGGCAAAGCTGCGTCCGGCGATATCTTCATCGTACTGGGCGAAAAGACGGAAGGAGACATCTGGGAGGCGGTAGAAGGCGTTCAGGCAGTGAGCAGTCCTCGTCCGTCCGGTATCAGCAACGGTATCTATTATGATCCGAACGACCCGACCAAAGTGACGCTGTGTACTTATGCCGGTAGCAAGACAGAGCCGGCTAACCGTGTGTTCCTGCTGGGTGATATGACCAATTGGCAGTTGAGCAGCGATTATCAGTTATACAAGGACGGATTCTATTTCTGGATCACGCTCACAGGTCTTACTCCCGGCAAGGAGTACCGTTTCCAGTACGCTGTGGAGCGTGCAGACGGAGTGAAGAAGCAGATATGCGATTTGTATTCGGAGAAGGTGATTCACCCGGACGACCAGTACGAACCCAAGAAAGCGGATCCGACTCTCATCAGTTATCCGACCAAAGGGGCAGATGGTGATTATGTGACCGTTATCCAGACCAATAAACCGGAATTCCAGTGGTCCGACGCTACACTCAATTTCCAACGTCCGGACAAGAACAACCTGGTAATATACGAGGTGTGGGTGTTTGACTATAACAACTCCAAGCGTACCTTCCAAGGTGTCATCGATCGTTTGGATTATATCCAGAACCTGGGTGTCAACGCGATTGAGTTGATGCCGGTGACTGAGTTTGAGGGTAACCAGAGTTGGGGCTATAACCCGACGCTTTATTTTGCAGTGGACAAGACCTACGGCAAACCCGAGAAGCTCAAACAACTCGTGGACGAGTGTCACAAGCGCGGTATAGCTGTCATCCTGGATATGGTGTTCAACCACACCAAGGGACCGAACCCGATGGCGAAGCTTTACCCGTATGGGGCGGATCTGCAGTACAACCCGTGGTTCTCCACCAACCCGCCGGAGGGTGACAACGGTTATGGAGAGGAGTGGAACCATGATTTTGCTCCTGCGCATGAGATGTTCATGCGTGCGTTCCAATACTGGCTGACGGAATATAAGATTGACGGTTACCGTCTGGACTTGAGCCACGGTCTGTGCGGTAATACGAACAACGCGGTACAGAACCTGATTGACTATTATCAGAACGGTGTCCAGAGCACCTCCAGCGGCGCGTACATGATTCTGGAGCATTGGGCAGACGGACAAGCCCAACTCATCAATAACGGTATGCAGTGTTGGACCGGAGCGGGTGTGTGTGAGTCGTATTATCAGGTGGCTATGGGATGGCTCAAGGACGGAGACGATCTGTCCGGTGCCAGCCGGATAGGCTATGTGTCCTACGCAGAGAGCCATGATGAAGAGCGTATGCAGTACAAGGTGAAGACGTACGGTAACGGAGATTTGACGACGAACGAAGCTGCCCGTCTAGCCCGTGTGCCGGAGTGCGTGGCATTCAATGTGCTGCTCCGAGGTGCGCATATGCTGTGGCAGTTTGAAGAGCTGGGCTACGATATCTCGATTGAGCAGAACGGTCGTACCGGCACCAAACCCAATCCGAAAACGAAAGGGTATTTCACACAGGCAGAGCGTGTAGAGGCATTCACTAAGTGCGCACAAGTCATCACGCTGCGTACGCAACTGATGCCTGAGGCGTTTACCGGTTCGCCAACCCTCAGTGTCGGTTCCGGCAAAGCGCTCCGTACGATCCAATGGGGCTCTAATGTGTTTGCTGCCGCTAACTTCGGCGTGTCCGGCAGCCAAGCAGTTACCTTGCCTTCGGGTGTATGGTACGACTATTTGGGAACCGGTGCACGTGCTAATTCGACCGTTGTACTGGCTCCGGGTGAACTGAAAGTGTTTACCGGCAGACAGATTACCGCACCGACATTTGCGGACATAGAGACTCGTGACCATTCGCCGATTGACAACGTGGAGATAGAGGGTCCGAAAGCAATCAAGGTGCTTCTGGACGGTCAAATCTATATCCTCCGCGGAGATAAAGTATATACCATCACCGGACAATTGGTAAACGGCAAATAACCCAAGGCAGATGTATATCGCGATAGCAGGAAATATCGGAGCAGGCAAAACGACGCTGACCAAGATGTTGGCGCGCTATTACGGCTGGGAGCCGCGCTTTGAGAGCGTGAGTTTCAATCCGTATCTGGAAGACTACTACAGCGATATCAACCGCTGGGCGTTTTGCTTGGAAACGTATTTTCTCAAAGAGCGTTTCAAGGACATGCTGGTTGTACAGCAAGCGACGCACACGATCGTGCAGGACCGCTCTATCTTTGAGGGCGTGTATGTGTTCGTGCGCAATAACTATGAGCGCGGCGACCTTAGTCAGCGCGACTATGAGACCTTCATGGAACTGTTTGACCTCATGAAATCGCAGATGAAGATGCCGGATATGATGATTTACCTGCGTAAGTCCGTACCGGCACTCATCGCACAGATACAGAAACGCGGGCGCGACTATGAGCAGACCATGCAGATAGACTACTTGCGCGGGTTGAATGAGAAATACGAGGATTTTATCTTCAACCGGTATGAGGGTCGCGTGCTGGTCATTGAGTCCGACGGGATGGATTTTGAGAACAACCCTGCCGACTTCCGCACGGTAGTCAATAAAGTAGATGCCGAACTGTTCGGATTGTTCAGCGAAAACAACTGGAATAAATAATAGTATCATAATATGCATATAGCTGTAGCAGGAAACATCGGGTGCGGTAAGACCACCCTGACAAACATGTTAGCCAAACATTATGGCTGGGAACCGCGTTTTGAGAGCGTGGAGTATAACCCGTACCTGGCGGATTTCTATGCCGATATGGCGCGTTGGTCGTTCAATCTGCAAGTCTATTTCCTCAACAAGCGTTTTAAGGACGTGGTGGAGATAGGTAAGTCGGATAAGTATATCATTCAAGACCGAACCATCTATGAGGACGCGCGTATCTTTGCGCCGAACCTGCATGATCAGGGTATGATGTCCGACCGCGATTTTGAGAATTATCAGGACTTGTTTGACCTGATGATGTCGCTGGTTAAGATGCCCGATCTGCTCATTTATGTGCGTGCATCGCTGCCGACACTGGTTGCGCAGATTCAGAAACGTGCCCGCGGCTACGAGCAGTCGATGAAACTGGATTACCTCCAAGGCTTGAACGACAAGTACGAGAACTGGATAAAGGACTACAAGGGTAATCTGCTCATTGTGGAAGGCGACAAAATCAAGTTCGGCGACAACCCGGAAGATTTCCGTTGGGTGACCGACCGCATCGATGCCCAGCTCTTCGGTCTCTTCCCGTTTGAGAGCGAAGAAAAAACAGGCAAGGAGATTTGATGATACAGCATTTCCTCGATTACATATCTATAGAGCGGAAGTACTCGCAGCGGACGGTAGAAGCCTACCACGACGATCTGCGGGACTTCTGTCGTTTTATGGGGTGGGAAATCGAGGAATTTAATCCGGCAGATGTCGATGAAACGGATGTGAAGGCATGGATGCTGGATATGATTGAAGCGCAGCATCAGTCGCCCCGTTCGGTCAAGCGCCGGCTGTCCGCGCTCCGCAGTTTCTATAAGTTCCTGTTACGGCAGAAGAAAGTAGCGCGTGATGTCACCGCCCGCATCATCCCGCCCAAAGCCGACAAACCTTTGCCTGTTTTCTTCCGAAAAGAGGAGATGGAGGCCGTGAAAGAAATTAGCGAGAGAAGGGAAGAAGCCGGCGACAGTTTTGAAGATATACGGGATTTCCTCATTATCGAGCTGTTGTACCAGACAGGCATGCGACAGGCGGAGATGCTTAATTTGCAGGATGCCGATTTGGATTTAGCACAGGCTCAGGTACGCATCTTCGGTAAGCGCCGCAAGGAACGTATTGTGCCCATCGGCGCTGCGCTGGTTCGTCAGATTGAAACATACAAAGAGGCGCGTACCACGTTGTTGGACGGGATACAAGCACCCGCTTTTTTGGTTCGTGTTTCTTCCCGCGGAGAAGTAAAGCCGCTGAGCAAAGGCACCTTATATACCATCGTGCGCACGCGTATGGGCGAGGTAAGTACGCTCAAGAAACATTCGCCGCACGTGCTACGCCACACGTTTGCTACCGCGATGTTGGATAACGGTGCGGACATACGCACCATTCAGACGCTTCTCGGGCATGCGTCACTGAGCACGACGCAGGTGTATACGCATACCACCTTCGAGCAAATCAAGCGCGTATATATGGAGGCCCATCCTCGGGCACAGAAGAATAAAGGAACTACTTCTTAGCCAGTTTCATCACCTCTTCGGCGATGCGCTTGGCAGAATCGGTTTGAGCGAGTTTTAATACATTCGTATGGAGCAGCTCAAGCCGTTTTTCGTCTTGTATGAGTTCCAACGCGGTTGGGATAAGTTTCTCTGCAGCTTCTATATCCTTGACGAGCACGGCGGCATTCTTGTTCACCAGCGCCAAGGCATTGTGCGTCTGATGATCCTCGGCTACGTTCGGCGAGGGCACCAGAATAGCCGGCTTGCCGAGCAGACACAGTTCGCTGATGGACGATGCACCGGCGCGTGAGATAACAAGGTCTGCCTGTGCGTAGCGATCCGGCATATCGGACAGGAAATCCAGACACTCGATGTTCTTCGAACAGCCGGCTGCTTCCCACGCCGCTTTGCATTTCTCGTAATACCCTTTGCCTGTCTGCCAAACAACATGTATATCGCTCTTTGCCAGTTGTGGCAAGGCAGCTTTCACTGCCTCATTGATGGTTCTGGCTCCTAAACTACCGCCGATGATAAGCAGATTCTTCTCGCCTTTTACCTCTCTCTTTTTGCCGCTTAGCAGGTTTTGCCGCACGGGGTTGCCTGTAAGGATGATCTTATCGGCCGGGAAAAAACGCTCCATGCCTTCGTATGCCACACAGATTTTCGCGGCTTTGTTGCGGAGGATCTTGTTAGTAACGCCCGCAAAACCGTTTTGCTCTTGCAGCAGAATAGGAATACCCATCTTCGATGCTTGCCACATCGCGGCACCGGAAGCGTATCCGCCGACACCGACACCTACGTCTGGTCGGAAGTCTTTGATGATCTTCTTCACCTGTCGCAGTGATTTGACCAAATCCGCCATGACAGACACGTTCTTCCACGGCTGTGCACGGTTGAAACCGCGTACCGGAAGACCGACGATCTCATACCCAGCTTGCGGTACACGCTCCATCTCCATACGTCCGAGCGCACCGACAAACAAAATCTTCGCTTCCGGATCCAATTCCTTCAGCGCGTTGGCTATACTCACTGCGGGGAATATATGTCCACCGGTTCCCCCACCGGAAATCAAGTATCTCATAGCTGTGTTCTGTTATTTCGTAAATAAATTGCCGTAGATGTTCACTACGAACATGCCGTCGCTGTATTCCTCTATTGAGATCTCAGAGGGCGTGAACGCTCCTTTGCCGTCCCGGCATGGCACAATGATCGGCTCTTTGGTTGCCAGTGCTGCGGTGTCAATCAGCAGGACATATTCCTCTTTATCCTGCCGGACAGGCACATGCAGCACGCCGTTGTACAGGCTGTCGGCAGGGAACGAGCCATCGTGGAAGTTCTTGTACTTAAAATACGTAAATCCCTGCGGACTCAAATATGGTGTTTCGTAATCTTTATGGTAATCCTTCTTGTCTATAAACTCACGCTCTGCCGGTGTGTCCACAGGCGTGGTATCCTTTTCAATCCATCGTTCGGCATACGAATTGCCGTACCAATTCTGCATGTAATTAATATCGTTCTTCAGTTCATTCGCTTCCTCCTCCGTCAAGCCCGGATTATCTCCCAACGAAAAGAGTTTGAACGGCGTTTGGATACCTTTCTCCTCAATCACCTTGTTAATCTTCGCCGTCAAGACCGGCCGGCAAATGCGGAAGTAATGGAACGGATGACCGGAAGTCAGCACAAACAGCGCCGCAAACGAGAGAACGATCCAGCGGAAACGTTTGCGTTTGACCACCAGCATCACGATACAAACGGCGTAGAACCACAGTAGGATCGTGAGCAGGTACAGACGCGGGGCGGTGATGCCGTAATCCATGAAACGGCGTACCACACCTACTGTCATCAGTACCAACAACGGCAATATAGCCGCAGGCAACCACTTCGTCATGATCGCACGCAGGCGCGAACCCTCTTTGCAGATCTCCGGATAGAGCAGCAGGTAACAGAAGATATACCCGCCCATGACCGCCGAAACCAACCATGAGAGCATGCCTTTGGGTAACTCGGCATGCACGATGATACTGCCCCCATATATATATAGCACCAGCATGTAGCATCCCAACAGCGGCAGCAGCAGCCATGAAACGATCTTGGTCATTACAGACGGCATGTCCGGTGAGTTATTATGCTTGCGTTCGCCCGTCGGAACCAATGCCAAGGAAAGCAGCCCGTCCAACAGCAGACAGCAAACGATCATAATGACGATATGCAGTTTCTCGTTATGCAGCGACTCCAGATCAAAGAGTGCCGAAGTGCCTAATACGAGCCCTTCGATGCCCCCCGACATGAACGAAACCACTGTACCGCTGATCAAAGAGATCAGAAAAAGATAGAGGATGAAATGCCAGGACTTGAGGTCGTTCTTCTCGTGCCAGAAGGAGACAAAAGGAATCAAGCACACGAGGGCTATGACCCACGCCGCATTGGCAATTATGAAAGACGGCAAGGTGCGGTCAATCGGTAAGTCCGGCATGCAGATCCAGAAACTGTATGCCCCGCAGAGCACCAGCGCAAGGCCTTCCGTCACCCATCTGCGCCAACGGTCTTTCAGTTCTTCGCCCCACAGCGCGGCGATGAAATCAATCAACAGACCGCCGGACATGAAAATGAGGAGGGTGGTATTGATCCGCGGATGAGCGACTTCGTCGGAACACACTATGTACGACAGCAGCACGGTCAATCCGAACAGGAAACACACCGCAATCGGAAAGCGTTTCACCAACCGCAGCATCGTCTGCCCGATATTTTGCAGCGACAAGCGTTGTTTAAGTGTCTGAATATCCATATAATTATTAATTGTTAATTATAAATTATTCCAGCGTGACAATCGGGGCATCCTCTTCGCTCTCTTCTTTGGTCTCATTCACGCGGTCACGGAGCACCAGCTGTTCCCGACTCACACCCATCATGATACCGAAATAGATAGAGGTGATAAGCACCGAGGTTCCACCTCGGCTGATGAGGGGTAGAGGCTGTCCCGTGACGGGGCCCAGGCCGACAGCAACAAGCATAGAGATGAGCGCCTGGCAGGTGATCATCAGCGCCAAACCCATTGTCATGAGCATGGCCGGCATGTCGGAGTAACGGCTTGACACATTGCAAGCACGGAAGAGGATAGCGAGGTAGAGAAAGATAAGGAAAGCGGCACCGATGACACCGGATTCTTCTACAATGATGGCAAAAATATAATCCGCGAATGCCAAAGGCAGGTAGTCGCGCTCCTTGCTGTTGCCGGGCAGCACACCGAAAGGTGATGAACCGCCGCGGGCTATCGCTACGGACGAATAGACCTCTTGAATGTTCTCGTCGGTAAGGACGTATTTGGATTCGTTGCTGTGCTCCATGTGTCGGTCAATACGGGACACCCAGGTTGTCGCGCGCTTGAACGGACCGTGCATTTGGTGTCCAGGACGCACAAAACCGAACTCTACGATTGCATAGCCCAGACCCAACACCAGCACGGCTATTCCGACCACAGAAAGTGTGTATTTCCACGGGATGCGTGCTAAGATCCACAGACAGAAGATGATGAGCCCGATGAGCACTGCCGTGGAGAGGTTGGATGCCATAATAGGCAGCATCACAATGGCCGAAATGATCAGCGTGCGGTAGAAATACTTCTTTTTGTCCTCTTCCGTCCGGATGCGCGCCAACTGGTCAGCAATAACGATGATGAGACTCAGTTTCGCCAATTCGGATGGCTGGAACGTGATACCGGCGATACGTACCCAGCGTGCCGCACCGTTGACAGTCACCGTCAGCGGGTTACCCGGTATCATGGTGGAGAAAACAAGCAACGTGCTGATGCCTAATAGGATGTACCCTCCAAACCGCACCCAGTTCGTAGGAATGAACTGAATACCGAATGCAGCAATGACACCGAGCACAATAAACACCATCTGTTGTCCGATAGGTCCCAAGGCCGAGTGATGAGAGTACACCAGCGTAGAAGACGCTGAGAACAGCGCAATAATTGCTACGATGATCAGGGCTACGAACAATCCCCAATACGTGCGGTCAATATGTTGCCAGTTGATTTTTTTCATAACTCTCTCACCGCTGCCATGAACTGCTCACCGCGGTCTTCGTACGATTTGAACAGGTCGAAGCTGGCGCAGCAGGGACTGAGCAGCACGGTGTCACCTTCTTGCGCTGCGTGGTATGCGCCCTGAATAGCGTCGTGCAGGTTGTCGGTGTCGATGATGTTCAAACCGAAGTGGTCAAAGTGCTCATGCAGTTTCTCGTTGTGCAAACCCATGAACACCAGCGTATGACATTTCTCGCGCACCAGTTCGTCGATCTCCGAATAGTCGTTTCCTTTGTCTTTACCGCCCAAGATGAGCACGGTCGGTGTGGTCATGGACTCGAGTGCGTACCAGCACGAATTGACATTGGTTGCCTTGCTGTCATTGATCCAGCGCACGCCGCGCACGGTCGCCACGTACTGCAAACGATGCGGCACACCTTGGAACGTCATAAGGCTCTCGCGGATGACATCTTTCTTGATCTTGAGCACATTGGCTGCGATAGTAGCTGCCATTGAATTGAGCACGTTGTGGCGTCCTTTGAGTGCCAATTCGTCTTCTCCGACGGGCAGCGGGTTAGGCTGTGTGAATCCGTACGGATAGAGCGTTGCACCCAACTGAATCTTTTTCATCTCCCGGTCAATAATCGGGTCCTCTGCCCAGTAGATGAACGAATCCTCTTTGGTCTGGTTGCGCGCGATGCGGAACTTGGCGTCAATATAGTTCTGGAACTTGAAGTCGTATCGGTCCAGATGGTCGGGCGTGATGTTAAGCAGAATCGCTACATCTGCCCGGAAATCGTACATGTTATCCAATTGGAAGGACGACAACTCGATCACATAGTAGTCATGGTCTTCGTGCGCTACTTGCAGTGCTAACGAATTGCCGATGTTGCCCGCTAAGCCGACATTCAACCCTGCCTGTTTGAGGATATAGTAGATGAGCGAGGTGGTCGTTGTCTTGCCGTTTGAACCGGTGATGCAAATCATTTTCGCATGTGTGTAACGCGCAGCGAATTCAATCTCCGAGATAATGGGCGTTCCCTGTTTCTGCAGTCGCTTGATCAGCGGTGCTGTCAACGGGATACCCGGCGATTTGACTACCTCGTCGGCATTGAGTATCAACTCCTCGGTGTGCTTGCCGTCTTCCCATGCCACACCGTTCTGATCCAGCAGGGCACGGTACGGTTCACTAATCGTGCCGCAGTCGGAAACAAACACATCAAAGCCTTTCTCTTTGGCAAGGATAGCTGCACCGCTACCGCTCTCGCCGGCTCCTAATACAACAATTCGCTTCATATCTCTTATCTTATTTTCAATGTCAGGATAGTCAATGCTGCCAGAATCAAGGTCACGATGCAGAATCGCAGTACAATCTTGTTCTCATGATGCAGGTTCTTACTGCCCTTAAAGTAAATAGAGCAAGTCGGGTCGTTCTTGAGCACTTGATCCACCGAGGTGCTGAAATGGTCATGCAGCGGCGCACGTTTCCATACGCGCACATGCTGTCCGCGTTTCTTGTAAAACTTATACACCTGCGTTTGCAGAATCACACTCACGCTCTCCATGAGGAAGATACCGCACAGCGCAGGCACCATCAGTTCCTTGTGTATCACCATCGCGCATACGCCGATGATACCGCCTACCGTCAGACTACCGGTGTCGCCTAAGAACACCTGTGCCGGGAAGCCGTTGAACCACAGGTAACCCACCAGCGCACCGACGAACGATGCGAGGAAGACTACCAACTCTTCACTGCCCGGGATGTACATCACATCGAAATACTCAGCCCATACGACGCTACCGCTCGTATAGGCGAGGATGAGCAAGGCGATACCGATGATAGCTGAGTTGCCGGCACACATGCCGTCCATGCCGTCGTTCAGGTTCGCACCGTTGCTTACAGCGGCGACGACAAACACTGTCAACAGTACAAAGAAAATCCAGCCGGCACGGTATTTATTCTCTTCGCCCAACCACGAGAACAGGTCGGCATAGTTGAAGTTATGGTGCTTGACGAACGGAATAGTAGTCTGCGTGGATTTGATTTCCGGTGTCTTCTCCACTACGGTGATGTTGTTCTCTATGTGACTGGTTACCACTTCGTTCATGGTCGCTGCCGGTGCAAAACGCAGCGTCAGACCGACGATCAGTCCAAGCGCTACCTGTCCGCCAATCTTCACCCAACCGTTCAGGCCGTCTTTGTTCTTACGGAAAGTCTTGATATAGTCGTCTGCAAAACCCAACGCTCCCATTAGCACGGTGGTGACGAGCATCAGAATCATATAGACGTTGCTCAGTTTGCCTAACAGCAGACACGGCAGCAGAATAGCAGCAATAACAATGAGACCTCCCATTGTCGGCACACCTTTTTTGTTGACGTTGAACGGGTCGGTCTTCTCGTCACGTTGCATCTCGCTGATGTTATGACGCTTCATGTAATTGATGAACCAGTTTCCGAACCAGATGCTGACGCATAGAGCGAGCACACCGGCGGTGATGGCGCGGAACGAGATGTAGGAGAACAGGCGTGCACCCATCACATCGCTAAAATGATTGAAGAGAGAATATAACATAAATCAAAATCTTAAATCATATATCATATATCATATATCAGTTCGCATACTTGCGTACAACCTCGTGGTCATCGAAATGGTGCTTCACACCCTTGATGATCTGGTAGTCCTCATGTCCTTTGCCGGCTACGAGGATGACATCATCTTTCTGCGCCAGGGTACAAGCCGTTTGGATAGCAGCAGCTCTGTCTTCTATTACCAGCGTGCTCCGTAACTCGTCGGGAGTCAAGCCATCCGTCATGTCTTTGAGGATGTCTTGCGGCTCCTCGTCACGCGGGTTGTCGGATGTCAGGATCAGCTGTTCACTGCCGCGTTTGGCTATCTGCGCCATCATCGGACGTTTGCCTTTGTCGCGGTTACCACCACAACCGACCACCGTGATGAGTTTAGCACCTTCTTTCTTGATTTCCCGAATCGTCTGTATCACATTATCCACTGCATCGGGGGTGTGGGCGTAGTCCACAATGGCCGTCCAACCTTTGTTACTGTGAATGGTCTCGAAACGTCCGTTGACCGGTTTGAGAGTACTTAGTACCCGCAGCACTTCCAGTTCCTCAAAACCCAGACACAGCGCAGCACCGTAGATACAGAGCAGGTTGCTTACGTTGAATCGTCCTACTAAGGGCACGAACACTTCTTTGCCGTTGATGCTCAGCATCATGCCATCGAAACCCTCTTCCAGAATCTGTGCTTTGTAATCAGCCAAGGCGCGGGTGGAGTAGGTGTGTACTGATGCTTTGCAGTTCTGCGTCATCACGAGTCCGTTCTTGTCATCTTTGTTGGTTACGGCAAAAGCAGTCTTTTTGAGTGTGTCGAACAGCCGTTTCTTGGTGTCGCGGTAATTATCGAAGGTCTTGTGATAGTCGATATGATCGCGCGTGAGGTTGGTGAACAGCGCACCGTCAAAATCCAAGCCGGCAATACGCTCTTGTGCGATCGCATGACTGCTGACTTCCATGAACGCGTATGTGCAACCGGCATCTACCATACGGCGCAACAGTCCGTTCAGTTCAATAGCGTCCGGTGTTGTGTGCGTAGCGGGAACAGCTTCATCTTCGATATAATTGACCACCGTAGAGAGCAGTCCGGCTTTGTGTCCCATCGCGCGCACGAGTTTATATAACAAGGTAGCGATCGTCGTTTTGCCGTTGGTCCCCGTCACACCGACCAAGGTCAATTGCTTGGAGGGCTCACCGAACCATTTGCTTGCCATCAGTCCCAGCGCCTTGTCCGTGTTCTCCACGAGAATATAAGTTGCCCCGTGTACATTCGACATGTACTCTTTCTTGGAGAGTACAATGGCTGCAGCGCCTTTGGCGACACAACCATCAATGAACGTGTGTCCATCTACTGCTGTGCCGACTTGGGCTACAAACAGATCGCCTTCACTGATCTTGCGGCTGTCGAAATGCAGGTTGTTGATTTCTCTGTCGGTCGGTCCGACTACCTCAATCGGTTGGATGACCGATATAAGTTCGCTGAGTATCATCGTAATTCTGAATTTTAATTCGTAATATTTAATTACCGCTTATCCAGCACTCGTTCGCCCTTTTGCCATATGTAGCAACCGGTGTACGCCATCGTCTTTTCGGCAATGATGCGAACCGTGCTGCCGCAGTCCATTCCTGCATCGTACGGATATTGCGGATCTTCAATCATGCAGATACAGGTGTAGCGCGGATTCTCTTCCGGGAAATAGCCGACGAACGTCATGCGGTGGTGTTTGCCCGAGTAGCCGTGTCCGGGGATATACAACTGCGCCGTGCCGGTTTTGCCGGCAATGGTTACCAGATCAGACTGCGCCTTGCGGCTCCACAGACGTTTGGATGCGGTACCTAAATGGTTGTCCCACACCACATCGTGCAGCGCACTTTGTATATCGCGCAGTGTGCTGCGGCTGCAGATGGATGACTCGACAACTTGCGGTCGGAACGTCTTCACGTTCTCGCCGTTCTGCTGGATAGCCGTCACTAACATCGGGCGCATCATCTTGCCTTTGTTGGCAATTGCGTTGTAGAACATGAGTATCTGCATCGGGCTCAACTCCACCGAATAGCCGTAGGACATCTTGCTCAGTGTTACCGTGTCGCGCGGAACGTCGATACGTACTCTGTCTGCGCCCGGTATCTCGCAATAGACGCTGTCCATCAAGCCCATTTTCTGAATACGGCGGACAAACTTCTTCGCGGAGCCTTCATAACTGCGCGTGATGAGTTTGGCGAGAGCAATGTTACTGGACACCGCCAAAGCAGAACGAACGGTGAGCACCGTGTCCATCGGGTGGGCATCGGTGTGCTTGACGGTGAAGTATTTCCACGGTGTGCGCGTGACAGTGACCGTGTCGTCAATGTCTATTTTTCCATCGTCCAATGCAGCTGTCAATGCAATCGTCTTGAAGGTCGAACCCGGTTCGACGCGTTGCACGGCGTGATTTTGCGCTTCGTAGTATTTACCGTCCTCATCCGAACGATCCAGATTAGCAATCGCGCGGATATATCCCGTTTGCGTCTCCATCAGGATGCAGCATCCCCACTTGGCGTTTTTCTCACTCACTTTGGCAAGCAGCGCGTTCTCCACCAAGTCTTGCAGATTAGCATCGATGGTCGTCAGTACGTCTAATCCGTCTTTTGCTTCTTCTACTGTCACAGACTCGTACCGCCCGCCGATCTTCTGAATACTGCTGATGCCGTCCACACCGCGTAGTTCAGTGTCAAATCCTTTCTCCAATCCCGAATTACCTACACCGCCTTCGCCGTAAATACCGCCGATGGTGCGGCTGGCAAGTACACCGTATGGCTTGATGCGGCGGTGCTGGTCTTCGAAGAATACACCACTTTTGTACTTACCCTTCTTGATGAGTGCGTTTTGCTCCAGTGCCTGACGCTGCAGGTAATTGATGCGGTGGTCACACACTTTGAGCCGTTTCTCGCCTTGAAGGTAGGCATGGACAATGCGCGTCTTGTATTCCGCTTGGGTATGTTCGCCTACAATGTTTGCCAAATCTGCCGCCAGCGAGTCAATGTGCGCGGTGAACAATGCACCGTTCTTCTCGTGTAGCGCGGGCACGCGTGTATCCATATACATATAGTACTGCGGCATACTGCTTGCCAGCAACCGGCCATTGCAGTCCAGTATATTACCGCGTGTGGCTTTAATCGGACGGATGGTCGGCACTTGCTTTTCTGCAACCTTGAGCCATTCGTCGCGCTCTACGGTCTGTACGTAAATGATTTTCCCCAACACGGCGCCGAAGCCGATGAGGATAATAATGAAGATGATGGCAAATCGCCAAACGGTGTTTCTTTGTTCGTCAGACATCTTAGTTAAGGATTTTGGTTGGTGGTTTGGTGTTCTCTTGCAGTGTACTGCCATTCTCCTGCAGCGCCTTGATGACCTGACTTTGCCGCGTGGTGTTGGTCAGTTCTGCACTGATGGTCATATAGCGGAATTTGGCATCCAGCATCTCTTTCTTCGTGTCCGTCAGCCGATGCTGCTGTTTGACAGCCTGATAGCCTGTGAGGATATACAGGAAAATAAGCCCGACAATGAGTCCGATAAGCGGATACTGCTCCCGGATCCTCTTGCTGCGGAGTAAATCTCCGTTGAGCCAGCTTTGTATGTCGTGCGCGTCTGCCATATTCGAATTTATTGATTGGAGCGTTTCTCTGCTACTCTCAATTTTGCGCTACGGCTGCGCGGGTTGCTTTCCACTTCCTCCGCGCAAGCCGTACGCCCCTTCTCTATTATCGTAAACGGCGAAAGTATATTGCCGTAAAAATCTTTCTCTATCTCGCCTTTCAGGTTGCCGCTCCGCAGGAAGTTCTTTACCAATCGGTCTTCCAACGAGTGGTAGGTTAGTATCGCGATACGTCCACCGGGTTTGAGCAGATCCCGTGCTGCAACCAGCATCTCCCGTAGCGCGCCCATCTCATCGTTCACCTCAATGCGCAGTGCTTGGAACATACGCGCCAAATCCTTCTTGGCACCGGTTGGCACTTCGATCTCTCCATTCGCTTTGATACGGTCGATTCTCGTCATAAGAGCAACTAAATCTTCCGTGCGCTCAATCGCTTTCTGCCCGCGTGCCCGGCATATGTTTCGTGCGATACCGCGTCCGTTCTTTAGCTCGCCGTACAACCAGAAAACCTGTGCCAACTCCTCTTCGCTGTAACTGTTTACTATGTCTGCTG
>JAFPGA010000094.1 GCA_017423085.1 Paludibacteraceae bacterium
GACATCGGTACCGGTTCCGGATGTATCGCTATCGCGCTGAAGAAGCAACACCCTGAATGGGATGTCACCGGTATAGACATCTCCGCACAGGCGATTGAAGTAGCCCGAGAGAATGCCAAACGGAACGGTGTAGAGGTGAACCTTAAGGTAAGAGATATTTTCGCCGATTGTGCCGGACTCAACGAAGAAAACACTCATTACGACATCGTCGTTTCCAACCCGCCGTATATCTGCGAGCGCGAGAAATCAGGCATGCGAAGAAACGTATTGGAATACGAACCTGCCTCCGCACTCTTTGTGCCGGACCATGACCCGTTGCTGTTCTATCGACGGATAGCATCCCTGCATTGGGGAACACAGCTTTTTTTCGAAATCAACGAAGGTTTTGCAAAAGAAACAGAGGATGTTTTGCGCGAACAGGGTTATACGGATATTCGCACCGTCAAAGACATCTACGGTAAAGAACGAATCGTAGCAGGACGCCTGATTAATCGTTCTTCTTGATATCCTGCGCATTCATCTGTAAGGTCGTCCGACCGCGATAACTGTTCTCCTCCAGATAGAAGCACACATCTACCGACTTGCCATTCTGCAAGTGGGTTGCTTTGTCTCCTTGTCCGAAAGCAATGCCGTCCATTGCTACAATGCGGTCGGTTAAGTCCAGGTGTAAGTGTTTGCCGTCGCTTACGGCACGCGTGTTACGGTTATTAATCAAATGACGACACAGGAAGAGCGGACGTTCATTGCCCGGTCCGAAGGGTTCGAGGCACTGCAGAATCTTATACATCTTCCAGTTCATGTCACTCAACTCCACTTCAGCTTCTACCTCCAGCGTTGGCACCTGCTGTTCGGGTGTGATATGCGCCGTTACATACTCTTCAAAACGGCGTTTGAACTCCGGCAGGTCGGCTATATGCATACTCAGACCGGCAGCGAACTTATGTCCTCCGAAGTTTGTCAGCAGATCCCGACAGGAGTCGATTGCGGTGTAGATATCAAAATCGCTGACAGAACGGGCACTGCCGCTGATGATATCATCTTCTCCGGCCGTCAGTACGATGGTCGGGCGATAGTAGGTTTCCGTCAAGCGGCTGGCTGCTATTCCCACCACTCCTTTGTGCCAGTCGGGCGAATAGACCACTGTAGTGTGAAGGGTCGCATTCATCGGATCTTTTTCCAGTTGCTCCAGCGCCTCATCGGTGGTCTTGCTGTCATAATCGCGGCGATCCTGGTTATAGGAATCGATATCTTGCGCAAACCGCAAAGCGGCTTCGGCATCGTCCGTAATGAGGAGTCGAACCGCTTCCGCACCGCTCTTGATACGTCCGGCGGCATTGATACGCGGACCTATCTTATATACCAAGTCGCTGATGGTGATGGTCTTGCCTTCTATCCCCGCCACTCTCATGATGGCTTGCAGACCCACGGAAGGTTGGGCATTGAGTGCGCGCAGACCGTAGAAAGCGAGGATACGGTTCTCACCTGTCACCGGCACGATATCGCTGGCAATAGACATGGCTAACAGGGGCAGTAAGCGATACACCTCTTGCATCTCCAGCCCGCGTCGTTGGGCATAGGCTTGCACCAGTTTGAAGCCTACACCACATCCGCTCAGTTCCTTGAACGGGTACAGGCAATCGGCACGTTTCATATTCAGCACCGCTACTGCACGCGGTGTGACATCTCCCGGAGTATGATGGTCGCAGATGATGAAATCCACGCCAATGCTGTTGGCATATTCCATTTTCTCCACCGCCTTGATACCGCAGTCAAGCGCAATAACGAGGGTGCAACCTTTCTCTTTGGCGGTGTCGATTCCTTTGGTGGAGATGCCGTATCCTTCTGTATAGCGATCCGGGATGTAGTATATCAGGTTATCGGTCTGTGTGCGCAGGAACGAGTACATGAGCGCCACGGCAGTAGTACCGTCCACATCGTAGTCACCATAGACCATGATGCGCTCATGATTATCAATAGCTTGGCACAGTCTATCCACAGCCGCTCCCATATCCCGCATCAGGAACGGGTCATGCAAACTGTCCAAGGAAGGACGGATGTATGCCCTCGCCTCAGCACCGGTTCGCAGTCCGCGTCCCGCCAATATACGCGCAGCCACCGGACTGATATCCAGTTCGGTCGTCAATCGCTCGGCAGCACGCTGCTCTTCCGGCGTTAGTTGTTTTATGTGCCAGTTAATGTCCAATGCTATATTCGTCTGCTTCTTCCCATTGGGGCAGCACCTCGCGGAAATGTCGCAGTTTCTCTATGGAGAATTCCACGATACGCGTTGCGCCCTCATAATCTTCAAATCCGGCTATGTCATGGAGCCATGTGTCATATGCCACCGAATGTCCGTTATAGTCGAGTTGCAATCCGTCTGTTCCGACCATGTTCACGCCCACCGCATAACAGTGGTTCTCCGCTGCGCGTGCCGGCAACAACACATCCCAGTACTGAATCCGCACTGTCGGCCAGCAAGCCACACAGATGAGGATGTCATATAAGTTGTGCTTGTCTTGCCGCAGCCAAACCGGGAAACGCAGGTCGTAACAAACAGCCAGTCGTATCTTCACGCCCCGGAACTCCCATACGGCACGCTTGTCTCCGGGAGTGAAGAACTCGGCTTCTCCACCGCTTTTATACAAGTGGTGCTTGTCGTAATACAAGGGCGTATCGTTCGGTCGGAACATAAATCCCCTGTTATACAGATGTCCTTGGTCGGTTGCCATCATGGAGCCGACTATCGCCATGTTGTACGTGTCGGACATGAGTTGGAGCGCCTTGTACACTTCTCCCTTGCCCCACTCATCTGCCAAGCCGGGACGGTCGGTACAGAAACCAGTACTGAACATCTCCGGCACGACGGCTATGTCGGCTTGCCCCGCAATAGCCCGCAGGCGTTCGTCTAATAAACCGACGTTCACCTGCGGGTTTGCCCACTCAATCGGATATTGAAGAAGCGCTATCTTCACTTTTTGCTCTTCTTCTCACTACCACCGGCTATGTTCTCGCGCATAGCGGTGTCTGCTTGCATATTCTGCATACGGTAATAATCCATGATGCCGAGGTTACCGTTGCGGAATGCCTCTGCCATAGCTTGCGGCACGAGTGCCTCAGCCTCAATCACTTTCGCACGTGCTTCCTGTGCTTTGGCTTTCATCTCCTGCTCGCTGGCGATAGCCATCGAACGACGCTCTTCGGCCTTCGCCTGTGCGATGTTCTTATCAGCCTCAGCCTGATCCATCTGCAGTTGCGCACCGATGTTCTTACCTACGTCGATATCCGCGATATCGATGGACAGAATCTCGAATGCCGTACCGTCATCCAGACCTTTGGACAGCACCAGTTTACTGATCGAATCCGGATTCTCTAGCACCTGTTTGTGACTCTCGGCACTACCAATCGAGCTGACAATACCTTCACCGACACGCGCCAGGATGGTATCCTCACCGGCACCACCGACGAGCTGTTTGATGTTCGCACGTACGGTCACACGCGCTTTGGCAATCAGCTGAATACCGTCTTTTGCCACCGCCGTAACAGGAGGAGTATCAATCACTTTGGGGTTCACACTCATCTGTACTGCCTCGAACACGTCACGACCGGCGAGGTCGATCGCCGTAGCCATCTGGAACGGCAGGGAGATGCCTGCTTTGCTCGCCGATACGAGTGCATGTACCACCCGCTCGATATGACCACCTGCGAGGTAGTGCGCCTCCAGCGCGTCACGCTTCACGTCTGTCAGACCGGCTTTGTGCGCCTCGATCAGACAGTTGACGATCTTTGCAGGCGGCACCTTACGGATACGCATGAGGAAGAGTTGAATCAAACTGATGTGCACACCACTCACTGCAGCGTTAATCCACAGCATGAAGGGCACATAATACAAGAAAATGATCACACCGATGCAGACTAATCCGATCAGCACCACTTGAAGAATTCCAAATTCAGATCCCATAATGAGTAAATTTAAGATTATTAAATGAATAAAGAGTTGTTATTTCTCTTCGCTTTCGGCCTTTGCTTGAGGTTGTTCTCCTTTCTGCAATTTGTTGTTCGCCAACTCGACATGGCTGTCTATCTTGGTGTCCAGCGCCATCTTATCCAACGCACGACTCCGTACGAAGCCCCAGATCGCCAAGATGGTAAGCAACACGCATGCACCCAAGGTGATAATCCCGGCTATCTGACCAAGTGTAATCCATGCCAACACTACGGCGCCGATGAGGCAACCGAATCCACCTACGCCCGCAATACCGAAACCCGGTAAAAGGAACATCTCCATTAATAATAGCGCGACGCCCGCGAGCACTAATAATACGACTAAAAAAATATCCATGCAAGTCTTTCAATAAAAAATTTACAACTATTTTTTTCAAATCGGCTGCAAAGATACTAAATATCTTTGATATATGCAAGCGTTGAAAAAAAAATTTGCATAAATAAATTAATTATACTACTTTTGCAGCCGTTTTTTGGAGGTCACTCCTTATTTAATAGTGATTATGAGCAAAAATTTAGTGATAGTTGAGTCTCCGGCAAAAGCCAAGACGATTGAGAAATTTTTAGGTAGCGAGTACCATGTGCTGAGCAGTCAGGGTCACGTGCGCGATATCGAACCGATAGGCAAGAACTCGATGGGTATTGATTTCGAACACGGCTATCAGCCGCACTATGCTATTGATGCACACAAAGAGCACCTGATAGAGCAACTCCAGCGTGAGGTCAAAAAAGCGGATACCGTTTGGTTGGCTTCCGATGAGGACCGCGAGGGAGAAGC
>JAFPGA010000095.1 GCA_017423085.1 Paludibacteraceae bacterium
ACCAATCTGGTCGGAGAGGTAGTTCTGGATGGTGTAAGGCAGCACGAAGTATCCATCTGCGAGACCTTGCATCAATGCCGAAGCACCGAGACGGTTTGCACCGTGATCCGAGAAGTTCGCCTCACCGATACAGAACAGACCCTTGACGCTGGTCTGGAGCTCGTAGTCCACCCAGATACCACCCATGGTGTAGTGGATAGCCGGGAAGATCATCATCGGGTTCTCGTACGGGTTCTCGTCCACGATCTTCTCATACATCTGGAAGAGGTTACCGTATTTCTGAGCTACTACGTCCTTACCCAGACGCTGGATAGCTTCACTGAAGTCAAGGAAGACAGCGAGACCGGTGTTGTTTACGCCGTATCCCTTGTCGCAGCGCTCTTTAGCGGCACGCGAAGCCACGTCACGCGGAACGAGGTTACCGAATGCCGGATAACGACGCTCGAGATAGTAGTCACGATCCTCTTCGGGGATGTCACGACCCTTGATCTCACCTGCTTGGAGACGTTTCGCGTCTTCGAGTTTCTTCGGAACCCAGATACGTCCGTCGTTACGGAGCGACTCGGACATAAGGGTCAGTTTGGACTGGAAGTCACCGTGCTTCGGGATACAGGTCGGGTGGATCTGTGCGTAGCAGGGGTTAGCGAAGTATGCGCCGTGGCGATACATCTGCATAGCAGCCGAACCGTTGGATGCCATGGCATTGGTAGAGAGGAAGAAGGTATTTCCATAACCACCGGAACCTACTACCACAGCGTGCGCGAAGAAGCGCTCGATGCGACCGGTAACGAGATTACGTGCGATAATACCACGTGCACGTTTCTCACCGTTCTCGTCCGGAATGAGGACGATGTCCAGCATCTCGTAGCGGGTATACATCTTCACCTTACCCTTACCAATCTGGCGACTCAGTGCACTATAAGCACCGAGCAGCAACTGCTGACCGGTCTGACCTTTTGCATAGAAGGTACGGGATACCTGTGCGCCACCGAAGGAACGGTTGTCGAGCAGACCGCCGTACTCACGTGCGAAAGGAACGCCCTGTGCCACGCACTGGTCAATGATATTGTTCGATACCTCAGCCAGACGGTACACGTTTGCCTCACGAGCGCGGTAGTCACCACCCTTGATGGTATCGTAGTACAGACGATAAACGGAGTCACCGTCGTTCTGGTAGTTCTTAGCTGCGTTGATACCACCCTGTGCAGCGATCGAGTGCGCACGACGCGGTGAATCTTGAATACAGAAGTTGAGCACGTTGAAGCCCATCTCTGCGAGGGATGCAGCAGCCGAAGCGCCAGCCAAACCGGTACCCACTACGATGACATCCAGACGACGTTTGTTAGCGGGGTTCACCAGTTTCTGATGGTTCTTATAATTCGTCCACTTCAACTCTAACGGACCGGCAGGAATCTTCGCCATCTCAGGCGTGATAACCGGAGTAGTAGCTTCCTTAACAGCAGCCTCTACTTTTTCAGCCACCTTCTCTACTACCTTCTCTGCTACTTTCTTCGCAGTTTCTATTATTTCTTCTTTCTTTGCCATAATTGTTTTCCTTTCATTAGCGTGTTAACCATTCATTTAGCAAAGATTGCCAATTCCCATCCCCAGGTAGAAGAGCACAACGATAGCGAACGGAGCCACAACGAGCGTAGCCACACAAACGCCGAGCACTTTGATGCGCTTCATCCATTTGAGGTTGTTCATACCGAGTGTGTGCAGAGCCGACCAAACGCCATGGCGAAGGTGGAACCAGAGAGCAACCAACCAAACGAGGTAGAGGCAGCAGTAAACGATACCGCACCATCCGTTGGTGAACAAAGCTTTCACATACGCAGCACCGTCAGTCGGGCTGAACGCTCCGGCGGTGGCACCGTCGGTGATTTCTGCCAACTGCATTCTGAACCAGAAGTTGTAGAGGTGGAGTACCAGGAAGCAGATCACGATGATACCGAGAACGAGCATGTTCTCCGACTCCCAATCGACACCTTCTTTTTTGCCGGTAACGGCATAACGGTCATTACCGCGCGCTGCACGGTTCTGAATTGTCAGATAGAACGCGTAGCAGAAATGCACGAGCACGAGGAATGCGAGGCCCATCGTACCGATGAGGGCATACCAGTTGGCACCCAGCACTTCGCAGATGAAGTTGTACCACTCCTCTGAGAAGACTACTACGAGGTTCATGCAGCCGTGGAACAACAGGAAGAAGACCAAGGCAAGGCCGGTCAAGCTCATAACGAACTTACGGCCGATAGATGAATCTTTTAACCACATAGAAATAGTTTGTTTTTGATAATTATTTTAGTTTGAAATATGTGTTTCTCAAAAATCGGCTGCAAAGGTACAAAAAAAATTGCATATATGCAAGTTTTTTGAATTAATAATTAAAAAATACTACTTTATACCGCATTGTAGGCACAAAAAAAAGCGCCACGAGGGCGCTTTTTCGTCTCCTATCTTGGCATAAAATCAATTTCCAATGGAACAATGATCAGACTCTCTACCGGTTGTTTATCCAAAGTGGACGGCTTGCAATATAGAGTCTGTCCTTCCAGTTGATGAAGCACCGTCTCCAAATAGGGCGCGTAGTATTCTCTAATGTACCTATCTATCACATCCTTACTAAAACCCGTATGATAATTATACGTCCATTCGGTGCTAGAGACGGCTTTGCCGCGGTACTCCATTTTGCCATCTGCGTCCACATGGAAGATCAAAACAGGCTGTGGAACAATATAATTGATTTCACTGGTTTTCTCCGGTATTTTGGGGATCCTGAAGTTTTTCCGGAACCATTTCATTATAACGCTTTTAATATTGGGCGAATATTTAAATTTCGCTTCCGTACCATCTTCCTTGTACGCCAATACGCGCGGTTGATAATCATGGGCTTGCAGCATCTTCTGGTCCGGATATTCGATGTGCATTTGCAGTTTTCCCGAAGGGTAATAAACATCCTTCTGTTGTACGCGCAGAGAGGCTGTAAACGGAATATGCTTCAGTTGATACTTAGCATAGAGTTTGTTTATACTGTCAAAAGTCTCCACATAACGCAATGTATCGGTTTCGTAATACTGACGGTGATGTACTTTGTTGCCTTCCAGATAGGTAGCATAGCCGGTTCGCAGAAGGGTTCTCGGTTCCGGAGCCATGTATTTCTCAATCAAAAAGGGTTCATTGGTCAACGTATCGTAGTAAAATAACGTGACATCGTTTTTGTGCCGGCGAACGACAGCGTAATACGGAGTGCTGCAGTTATTACGAATATCAAAACGATAACACATCACATCTTTCTCCCCATATGCCATCGCTTGATTTGCAATAGTGCGGTCACAGTGCAGGGTATCACCTGTCCGAGCATAATAGACAGGCGAATATATCAGACTGATATCCATTATCATATCCGCCGGAACGCCTGACACTTTTCCGGGAATAACCGTTATCTCATGCTTATCTATTTTTGCAATCAGATACTCCTTGATTTCAGACTGCAGTCGGGTATAATAATTGTCCATTATTACGGAATTAGCTTTTAGAGGCTCAGTTGAGTTCGGCAAACACACCGTGTACGAAGAGCTGATATTTCCATCTTCCCATGCGAGCAGACCATCCTCGCTAACGGAGACCTTCATGATATACTCAAAAGAGTTCATCACAAAGGGAGTATCCAGGGTAAATTCCTTACTAAATACATACGAAAGGGAGTCTTCGCCACCAGCAAGAACAGGTAATACCACTTGCGCTTGAAGTGAGGGTACGAACGCAAACCATACGACAGCAAAAATAGAAATAATTCGTTTCATAAGTAGCGGTTATTAATAAGTTAGTTAAATTATTCTATGTTATTTAGTAACTAGGAGAGAAGAAAAAATCGGTTATCCAGCGGGGCAGTCTGCCGGACTTTTCCGCCACGTAAGGTACAGGCTGCGGTTCGCCCAACACTTCATGCATTCGTTTTTGAGAAGCACCGAAGCGGACACCGATGGTGAGGTTCGTCTGCCAACTCCAGGTGCGGATATCCAAGGCTGTCAACCCCCTATCACGCGAAGCGAATTGCAAATTTCGCGCCTGTGCCCACACACCGAGATGCACCCACCGGTTGATTTCCCAACTGACCCCGGCACGCATGTTTCCCGTTACGTGAACGGGCTGCATCGGGCGAAGCATGTACTGCGGCACTCCGGGCAGTTGAATCGAATCGGGATAGATGTAGGATATATGATTGACCGAGTAGCAGACCAGTTGCATATGCGCCGAAGCGTGCAGCAGTACCTTGCCTTTGTTCGGTGTATAGTTGATGCCGTAGCCGATGCCGATCGCCACCTGACGCGTGATCATGCCGGTCATGCCGTCCAGGAGCGTTTTCATATCCTCATCTTTGATATACTTGAGCGAGTCGAGAATGGTCATTTCAGAAGACATGTACGCCACCGACAAAATCAAGGAACCGGCTGTTTTTTTCTGTATATAATCCTGCTTGGTGACGGCGTTGTGCGCATAATGCGCACGATTGAGCACATACCAAGCGCCCAGATAGGTGTTCGCCAGCCGCATTTCGCCTTTTTTCATGTCAGGTATAGTGGGGCTCGGTGCACCGTCAACAGAGAACTTTCCCTCGACGTTCGTACTGACATTGCGCATGAACTCCAAGCCAAGTCCCTTACTACCGAGGGAGATGTTCCAGTTGGTGGTGTAGGCGTTCATGACATCCCATGTATAACCACCTCCAAAACCGCGGAAACCGGCATTAAAACCTATACCGACGCTCGGAGTAGTCTGTGTAACCAACGTAATCGGTGTCTTCGGATCTACCCAATTGGTGTAAGAGCTATGTACTCCCACTTCGCCGTTATTGAGCGCTACGCGCCAACGAAATTCCGGCAAACCGATGTAAGAAGTGTCCAAGCCTCGGAGTTGAAAATTATCGACCCATGCGGCAGCACGATAAAAGAACATCGCCGCCTTGCCAGGTTGCTCTGCTGCATTCGCAAAAGCTGAAAAACTGCCTATGAGCAGCGTCAATAAGAGAATATGTGCAAGGCGTTTCATTTTCGAGTGCAAAGGTACAAAAAATTTTGTATGTATGCAAATATTTTAAAGCAATTGTAAATAATCTTGTGAATTTATTGCCAATTATTAAGGAAAATAGTATTTTTTTTGTGTATATGCACGATTTTTTATAATTTTGCACAAAATTATGCATATGAAAAAGATCTACATGATATTTGCCGGCATCATGCTGGCTATGACGGTGTCCGCCCAATTGGCATGGGACACAGAGATGACCAAAAGTGATTTCAATAACGCCCAGACCGTAATCTCAAAGACCGATAACGTCAGTTTCTCCGCCCCGGTAATGGGTTTAGGCGGCGGTTTGTCCATCGGTAAGATCGTTCTTATCGGCACCTATGAGGACGAATGTGTCATTGCGTTACCGCAGACGGGTATCGCAGAGACATTAAGTTTCTCCTGGCAAGGCGGTAGTAACGGTACGTTCAGTGTGTATCAGTCTGCAGACCACAACAACTGGTCGTTGGTGGTATCTAAAGAAGGTAACACACTTTCGCTGGATACGGACGAAGAAGTAGCATTGGCTACGACGACCCGTTATCTGAAGTTCGCGGCTAGTGCCCACACCGCTGTTGTTTTCCGCAAAATCAAAGTGACGGAGTTGAAGCGGTTGAGTGCCGGCACAGACGAGTGGCCGTTCGGTTCAGGGATGGTAGATGATGCAGACGGCACGAAGAACGTGAACATCCTATGGACCAACATCGTAGCAGAGGTGAGCTCAACCGACCCGCATTTCTCAGCATCGCTAGCAACTGTAGGACAGAAGAACCTGATTGACCAAACCACCCAACTGACCATTCGTTATGCGCACAGTGAGGCAGGTCAGCACAGCGGTGAGATCGTGATTGCCGGAGAGGGGAAGGAAGTGCGCATCGCCGTAAGCGGTGAGACGAAGAAATACGACCAGACGCTGACGTGGATTCAGAACTTAGGTGAGTGTCAAGCCGGCGACCATGTGCAACTGAACGCGTTCAGTTCATCCGCGCTGGAGATCATCTACGAGAGTTCGGACGAGAGCGTGGCGTACGTGGTAAACGGCGAAGTGGTGATTGCTTGTGCGGGCGAAGTGACGCTGACAGCGACTCAACCCGGTAACTATAAGTTCAACGCAGCCGAGCCGGTCAGCAAAACGCTGACGATCCGCAAAGCCGATCCGATGATTGGTGTAACAGTGGGCGATTTGACTTATGGTCAAGCGTTAAGCGAGGCGCTGATTGAGGAGCAGTTAGGCAAGGTAGAAGGTACATTCAGTTGGGTGGATCAAGACCCGAGTGCGGTATTGGATGCCGGCGATTATGCGCTGACGGTACGTTTCACCCCGACAGACCTCTGTCTGTACAACACCCGTGAGGTGCCGGTAGCGTTGCATATTGACAAAGCGCAACAAGTCATCACTTGGGAGAACCAAGAGACCGAACTAACTGTCGGTCAGGCTATCCCGTCTTCCGCAGTCCTCAGTTCAGGACTGGAGATTACCTACGCATATACGGAGTGTCTGCTGTCCATTGAGAACGGTGTGATCATACCTGAGAACGAAGGGGAAGTGACCGTGGTAGCATATCACCCGGGCAACAACAACTACCTGCCGACAACGGTTATCATGACGGTGTTCCATATTGTAGCTGGTGAAACGACCGACGTGCAAGGTGTTCAGCAGTCAGAAGTCAGTAGTCAAAAAGTGATCATCGACGGTGTTCCGTACATCATCACCGAGAGTACGAAGTACGACTTGAAGGGATTGAGAATTGAATAATGAAAAAATGACCTCGCGATGAGGTCATTTTTTTATGGCATTGGCTTTAGCGTTGGCTAAAGAGACTTGATATACTTATCTGCTTCGATGGCGGCTTTGGCACCCGAACCGGCTGCTACAATCGCTTGACGGTAATGCGGGTCGGCGCAGTCTCCTGCAGCGAACAGGCCGTTGGCTTTGGCGTTGGCGTTGGATGCTTGGTAGCACTGTGTGCTGTTGTCTTTGACGATGATGTAGCCTTCTGCATCGCGAGCGATGTAGTCTTTGAACAGGTCGGTGTTCGGATGATGACCGATAGCGAGGAAGAAACCATCGATGTCAATATGACGGATTGCCTCATCGGGTTCCCCTTTGCGGTAAACGAGATCTGCTCCTTGCACTTTTCCTTCGCCGGTCAGTTGAAGCGTGTTATGCTCGAACAGCACCTCGATCTTAGGATTATTGAGCACACGCTGCTGCATGATTTCTGATGCGCGCAGGTACGGTTTGCGCACAATCATATACACTTTTTCACACAGACCAGCCAAGTAGTTCGCTTCTTCGCACGCCGTGTCCCCGCCGCCTACGACAGCAACCGTTTTCTTGCGGTAGAAGAAACCGTCACAGGTAGCACAGGCACTCACACCGCGACCGCGGTACGTACGTTCAGACTCGATCCCCAGATAGCGGGCAGAAGCACCGGTAGCGATGATGACTGCGTCGGCTTCGTAGAGGTCTGTGTCTTCGACCCAGACCTTATGGCATTGGCCTTGGCTTTGGCTATTGGCGAACTCCACTTTGGTGACGATGCCGGAGACGAACTGCGTACCGAAACGCTCTGCCTGACGACGCATGTCGTCCATCATGGTGAAGGGATCAACACCGTCCGGATAACCGGGGAAGTTCTCCACTTCAGTGGTGGTGGTCAACTGTCCGCCGAGTTGCGGACCTTCGATGAGTACGGGCGCAAGATTAGCGCGCGAAGCATATATGGCGGCTGTGTAACCCGCAGGTCCTGAGCCGATGATAAGACATTTTACTTTCATTGACGATTTACGATGTACGATGTACGATTTATTTACAATTGAACATATTTACGATTTAGAAGCGCATGTCGTTGAGGTAGGTGTCCTTGCCCGGTTGGATTTCATATTTGGGCGAGGAGGTGACGAATGCCGGATTCTTTAGTTTGAGAGTGGATGTTTTCTTGCCTTCTTTGATTTCCAGTTGCAGGGGCATGAGATCTGCTGTCCGCACTTTGACCACAAAGCGGTTTATGCCGATGGACTGATCTTTGGGCGTTAGGGTGATGATAGTCTGTTCGCCGCTTTCGCGTTCTGTGACATTGCAGACGTTGACCAGCGCCTTGGCGTAGAGGAATGGATTCGCTTCCAACAACTCCTGTTCGGTCGGGTTAGTAAGGGTCAGTTCATCAATGTCCGGCGAGTACATATAGAGTGTCTTGCCGTCGTAGGCAGCTTCTATGTTGAACATAGACAGCACGAACTTGGAGCCCTGCATGGTAAGCGACCCCGGATAGTTCATCGGGGATGCCACGTCCTCTGCGACCGTGATGGTGAAATCCGATTGCAAAGTTTTCGTTTCCAGGTTCGTTAAGAACGAACTTAAAACGGTTAGTATGATCAAAAGTGTATTCATTCTAATAAGCATTTAACCAGGACTTGAGTACGACTTTCCCTCGACCCGATTCTCTCTCGATTCTGTCTCGCCAGTCTGATTTGGCTACTTGACGCCCAGTTCTTCGAGCAGTTTTTCGAGTTGATCCAGGTCGGTGATGAGCACATCACGTCCCTTCGGTCCTTTGTTCGGTCCAACGATACCGGCAGCCTCGAGTTGGTCGGACAGTTTGCCGGCACGGTTGTAACCGATTTCGAAGGCGCGCTGCAGACGGCTGGTTGAGCCTTCCTGCTTCGTTACTACGTAACGTGCTACGTCAGCAAACATTGGATCAAGACGTTTCATATCGACACTACCCGGTGCGAGTGCTTCGCCTTCACCACCTTCACCAACATACTCCGGCAGCTGGTACGGTTCAGTATATTTCTGCTGTTTGGCAATGTGCTCCACAATCGCATCCACTTCGGGTGTATCGACGAACGCGCATTGGATACGGGTCACAGACGCGTTGCCGGCGTAGAGCGAGTCGCCGCGACCGATGAGTTGTTCCGCACCCTTGGCATCGAGCACGGTGCGCGAATCGATGACGGACTGCGTACGCAGGGCGATACGGGTCGGGATATTGGCTTTGATGACACCGGTGACGATATTAACCGACGGACGTTGAGTAGCCAAGATCATGTGCATTCCGACCGCACGTGCCTTCTGTGTGATACGTGCAATAGGCGTCTCCACCTGTTTGCCCGCTTGCATGATGAAGTCTCCGTACTCATCGATGATGATGACGATATAGGGCAAGTATTGGTGATGCAGACTGTCCGCGACTAACTTATTCGGGTTCAGGCGGCGGTGCACGAACTTATCGTTGTAATCTTCCAGATTACGCACGCCGGCATCCATGAGCAGTTTGTAACGGTTCTCCATCTCGATGACGAGCGAGTTGAGTGTGTTGATCACCTTGTCGCAATCGGTGATGACGATCTGCTCGGGGTCGGTGTCCGGCATAGCTGCCAAGTAATGCTTGATTAGCGGTTTGTAAGGCGCGAACTCAACCATCTTCGGGTCCACCATGACGAGTTTGAGTTCAGCAGGGTGCTTCTTGTAGAGGAGCGACGTGATGATGGCGTTAATGGCTACGGATTTACCGGTACCGGTAGCACCAGCCACGAGAAGGTGCGGTGTCTTGGCGAGGTCGAACATAAAGACCTCGTTGGTGATGGTACGTCCGTAGGCGATCGGCAGTTTCATCTTCTGTTCGTCTTGGAAACGCTTGGAAGCGATGACAGAGTGCATGGAGACGACTTGCGGTTTCTCGTTCGGCACCTCAATACCAATGGTTCCTTTACCCGGCATCGGGGCAATGATACGAATACCGGTCGCGGAGAGGGACATCATGATATCGTTCTCCAGCGCTTGTATCTTCGCTACGCGAATACCGGCTTTCGGCACGATCTCGTAGAGTGTGACGGTCGGACCGACGGTTGCTTTGATAGAATCTATCTCGATACCGTAGTTGCGGAGTGTGGTGACGATGCGTGCACCGTTGCTGCGCTGCTCGTCCTCGTTGATAACCGGCGCGGACTCGTTGTCGTACACCTTGAGCAGATTCAAGTTCGGGAATTTAAAGAACTCCAAGTCTTTACGCGGGTCGTACGGGCCCAGTTTCTCGAGCAGTTTCTGCGGGTCCTTGGTATAGAGATCATCCTCTTTGACATCCTCTATCTCCAGTTTCGTTTCCGTCTCCTGCGCCTCTTTCTGCAGCAGGTCGGTCAATGTACCATCTGTCGGTCCTCCATCATCGGGAAGCGGTTCTTCTACCGGCTCCGGTTCAAGAGTATCTTCTACCGGTTCGGGCTCTTCTGTCACAGGCTCGATGGTGAATGTGACTTCGTCATCATCGGTGTTTGGAGCGGGGATTGCAGATTCCTGTGAGGGGTCATCTGAAACAGGAATGTCGATAGTCACTTCATTGCCCTCTGCGGACTCTTCGGCAGGTGTTTCGTTCTCCGGCTCAACCGGCACAACGGGTTCTTCTGCTTTCGGTTTTTTCTTGAACAGACCAGCCACCCAGAGCCCGAAAGTTTTGCAGCGGTCGATGAACTTCGGGTCGGTAACAATGAGGAAGATAACGAGCGTGATAGCCAGCAGGAGAACTGTACCAATCGGATGAATCCAACCTCTAAGCCAGTCAGCCGTCCAGTCTCCAAATGCGCCACCCCAACGATAAGCACCGTCGTAATTAATCATCAGTTGTGCAAAACCTAATGTGATCGAGCCCCACAGCACCCAGAACGTGCCGCCACAGAACAATTTGATAGCCCGTATATCTTTGAATATGTGCATCAGACGCAGACCATAGATACCGAGCATGACAGCCAGCAGCACGCTCACAAAACCGAAGCTGCCATCCACCATAAACTGCGCCAGCGCAGCTCCCGGGAGTCCCAGCAGGTTTCTGATAGCGTGACGATTAGCAATGCGGTCGGCATGCTCCATAGAAAGTATCGATTGGTCGTTGATACCGGTGAAAAGGAAGCTGACATATGCAATGATAGCCATCAGCGCCAAGGTGACCATCAGGATACCGATGATCATGCGCGTCTCACGCGCTTTGGCTATACGTTTCACCGTCTCCCAGAACGATGCTTTCTCCACACGGATCTCTCTTTCCGCTTTCTGTTCGGGAGTACTATTTCCAGATTTAGATGAAGTTCGTGGCATAAAAACACACAATTACGCAAAATACGATGCAAAGGTACAAAATAAAGTTGAAAGTGAAAAGTTGAAAGTCGAAAGATTGGTGTTTTTTGTGCAAAAATCATTTTTTTTTATAATAAAGTACACGCGCGCTTGCACATATAAAATTTTATTTGTATCTTTGCACCGCATTTTGTGTATATGGAAGAGTTAATACGACATACAGGTGTGGTAATGAGCGTCAATGGTAATATGGCGCACGTGGCGATTGTGCAAACAAGTGCCTGTGAGGCATGCAAGGCGAAGAGTATGTGTATGTCGAGCGAGAGCAAGCAGAAAGAGATGGACGCACTGATGTTAGAGCCGATGGCGGTAGGCGACAAAGTAGAGGTGGAGGTACGCGAGCATTTGGCATGGAAAGCGGTGCTGTTAGCCTATGTGCTGCCTTTTATTGTAATGATGGCAGTGATGGTGTCGCTCAATTATCTGACCCCGTGGAGCGAAGCGGTAGTAGGTTCGCTGTCGCTATGCTCTATTGCGCTGTACTACATTGTGTTAGGCGCATTCAAAGATCGGTTGCAAAAGCAGTTCTCGTTCACGGCAAGAAAACTATGAGTGCGATGTACAAAGTGCGCCAAGTGGGCTGTACGATGTACAGAGGCTGAAGAATCATTAATAAACAATATACAAACAATTTAACAAAAAATCCAACAACATGAATTTAGAATTAGTTCTGATTTCTATGGGAGTATTGGGCGTGACGGGTTTGGTAGCCGCAGGGTTGCTGTACGTAGTCAGCCTGATCTTCAAAGTAGAGGAGGATCCGCGCATTGATTTGGTAACGGCAGTACTGCCGGGGGCCAACTGCGGTGGTTGCGGATTTGCCGGTTGCCGTAACTTTGCGGAAGCATGTGTTAAGGCGGGCGGTATTGACGGTTTAGCCTGTCCTGTAGGCGGTGAACCGACGATGGAAGAGGTCAAGAAAGTCTTGACACCGGCTGCTGCCGAAGAAGCAGCACCTGCAGCAGGAGAAAGCAGTGACAAGAAGGGCTTTGATCCGGTGATTGCAGCTAAGATTAAAGCACTGGCTACGCCGAGAGCCGCATTCCCGATGCATATCGGCATGGCACAAAAGAAGTGACAATGTGACAAGGTACAATGTACAAAGAGTAGCAATTATGAGAACATTTAAATTAGGCGGAGTTCATCCGCGTGATAACAAACAATTCTCCGCACACCAGCCCATTACGGAGTGCCCGCTACCGAAGCAGGCTATTATTCCGTTGGTGCAGCACATCGGTGCGCCGGCTCAAGCTGTGGTTGCTGTGGGAGCAAAAGTGAAAGTAGGCGAATTGCTGGCTAAAGCCGGTGGATTCGTAAGTGCCAACATCAGTTCTCCTGTCAGCGGAACAGTGACCAAGATCGGGGACTGGAAAGACGCATGGGGAGCACCCGGTCAAGCAATCTTTATTGACGTTGAAGGTGACGAGTGGTTGCCGGAGATAGATCGCACGCCGGATTTGGTTCGTTCGTGCACGTTGGAGCCGAAAGCCATCATTGACAAGATTGCTGCAGCCGGTATCGTAGGTCTGGGCGGTGCTTGTTTCCCGACGCATGTCAAACTGCTGCCTCCTCCGGGAAAGAAAGCCGAAGTGCTGATTGTGAACGGTGTAGAGTGCGAGCCGTACTTGACGTGTGACCATCAGTTGATGCTGGAGCACGGTGAGGAAATCATCATCGGTATTCAGATTTTGAAAAAAGCGTTAGGTGTGGACCGCGCTATCATCGGTATCGAGAACAACAAGAAAGATGCGATTGCGCACATGACCAAATTGGCGAACTCGTCGCTGGGCATTGAGGTTGTTCCGTTGAAACTCAAATATCCGCAAGGCGGTGAGAAGCAGCTGATTGACGCATGTATCGGTCGTCAAGTACCGAGCGGTGCGCTGCCTATTGAGGTAGGTGCCGTGGTAGATAACGTAGCTACTATCTACGCTGTCTATGAAGCGGTACAGAAGAACAAACCGCTCATCAGCCGTGTCATGACGGTAACGGGTAAGAAAGTGCTGAAGCCGGGTAACTACAGTGTCCGTTTCGGTACGCCGATAGAGGAAGTGATTGCATTGGCAGGTGGTATCCCCGCAGACACGGGTAAGATTATCGGTGGCGGTCCGATGATGGGTCGCGCGATGGACCATGTGGAAGAGATGCCGGCTAACAAACGTCTGTCGGGTCTGTTGTTCCTGCCGGAAGCAGAGAGTATCCGTCCGGAGGAAGAGAACTGTATCCGCTGCGGTAAGTGCGTACAGGCATGTCCGATGGGCTTGGAGCCGTTCCTGCTGAGCCGCTTGGCCGAGTTGGAGATGTACGACGAGTTGGAGAAACACGACATCATGGACTGCATTGACTGTGGTTGCTGCGTGTTCACGTGTCCGGCTCACCGCCGTCTGCTCGACTCGATGCGCCCTGGCAAAGCCAAAGTAGGTGCTATTTTGCGCGAGAGAGCCGCAAAGAAGTAATTAAAAATTAAGAATTAAAAATTACAAATTCGATATGAAACAATTGATTGTAGCTCCGGCTCCTCACGCGTACAGCGGTGATTCAGTTCGGAAAAACATGCTTCTGGTCATTCTCGCACTGCTACCGGCTTATGTAGTATCGGTGTTTGAGTTTGGTTGGGGAGCGTTGATTACAGCGGCTATTTCTGTTCTGGCATGTGTTGGCACGGAATGGATTATCAGCCGTTTCTTGCTCAAAGAGAAAAGACAAACAATCGGTGACCTGTCGGCAGTATTGACAGGTTTGCTGCTGGCATTCAACCTGCCGTCAAGCATTGACTGGTGGATTGTACTGATTGGTGCGGTAGTAGCAATAGGTGTAGGTAAGATGACGTTCGGCGGTTTGGGTCAGAACCCGTTCAACCCCGCATTGGTAGGACGTGTCTTCCTGCTCATTTCGTTCCCCGCACAGATGACGACATGGCCTGTAGCCAAGGGTTTTGCAACCAGCTATCTGGATGCAGAGACGGGTGCTACCCCGCTCTACTATCTGAAGTATATTGTAAAAGAGCATGCATCTGAAGACTCATCTGTTATTGAACAAGTGCAAAAATCCATCGAAGCACTGCCTCAGTTGAAAGACGCCTTCCTCGGTATGATGGGCGGTTCGCTCGGTGAGGTTTGTGCGTTGGCACTTATCATCGGTGGAATCATCCTGATTTGCTGCCGCGTCATCACATGGCATATTCCGGCATCTATTATCGCTACGGTAGCGCTGTTCGCTGCTTGCCTCGGTTGGGCAGGTATGTTACCGGAAGGTATGGACACTTGCCATTTCGTAGCGTATCAGTTATTGACCGGTGGTTTGATGCTCGGTGCATTCTTCATGGCAACTGACTATGTGACAAGCCCGATGACTGCATGGGGCAAGATCATCTTCGGTGTCGGCATTGGTGTGATTGTGATGGTAATTCGTACCTGGGGTGCTTATCCGGAAGGTATGTCGTTCGCTATCCTGATCATGAATGCGTGCGTTCCATTGTTAAACAAACTTCGTCCGCAACGGTTCGGCGAAAAGAAAAAATAAGGAGGACGTATTATGGAAAAATTAAAGAGTTCACTCCCCAACATGATGCTTAGCCTCGTGCTTATCTGCTTGGTAGCAGCAGGTGCGTTGGCCGGCGTTTATCTGCTGACCGCGGAGACTATTGCCCAGCAAGAAGCCGACAAACAGAAAGCAGCAGTATTCAGCGTACTGCCGAACAACGGCGAAGGCGCTGTTATCAAAGACACTATTGAGACAGAAAACGGTTTGACCGTTTATCGTGCATATATCGACTCAACATTCATCGGAGCAGCCGTTAAGACCAAAGCGATGGGCTTCGGCGGTAATCAGGAGATCATGGTCGGATTTGATGCAGAGGACGTTATTGTCAACTATCAAGTGCTCAAGCACCAAGAGACCCCGGGTCTGGGAGACCATATCAAAGACTGGTTCAATGACAAGACACAAGCCGGTCGTTGCATCTTGGGTCGTAAGGCCAACGGTAAGTTTGCTGTTACCAAGAAAGCCAGCACGAGCAATGAAGAGGTAGAAGCGATCACCGCTGCCACTATTTCTTCGCGCGCATTCCTCAACGCCATCAACGAGGCCTATGCTGCCGTTCATGCAGGAGAAGAAGGCGTAGAGGCAGTCACCAGTGCCAGCCAGTTGCATCAGGAAGAAGCTCCTGCTGTAGAAGCCGCTACCGGTGCTACGGAGCAGATGCCGGACAGTTTGGTACAATGCAAAGGTGAAGGTCATTGCCCGGGTCATTGCGCCGGTCATTGTAACGGTGAGGGCAAGTGTCAAGGTCACTGCAAGCACCACCAAGAGAATCAACCTACAGTAGAAAAGGAGGAAGCAAAATGAATAATGCATTAAAGACTTTGACCAACGGTATTCTCAAAGAGAACCCGACGTTTGCGTTGGTGCTGGGTATGTGTCCGACACTCGCCACAACCACCAGTGCAAAAAATGGTATGTTCATGGGTTTGGCGACCTTGTTCGTGCTGGTTTGCTCGAACGTAGTCATCTCGCTGCTCAAGAAAGTGATTCCTGACAAAGTACGTATTCCGGCATTCATCGTGGTAATTGCTACCTTCGTGACGGTGGTTCAGTTCCTGCTGAAAGCCTATGCACCGGCAGTAGATGAGCAGCTGGGTCTGTTCATTCCGCTGATTGTAGTGAACTGTATCGTGCTGGGTCGTGCAGAGGCCTTTGCTGCGAAGAACAGCGTAGGTCTGAGTGCGCTGGACGGTATTGGAATGGGTCTGGGCTTCACGCTGTCGCTGACCGTACTTGGTTGCGTTCGCGAATTGCTTGGTAACGCCTCTGTCTTCGGTTGGGCAGTACCGGGTGACTAGTGCAAAGTGCTGGTATTCGTGCTGGCACCGGGTGCATTCATCGCATTGGCTTATCTAATGGCTATTGTTAACAAAATAAACAAAAAGTAAGGTATGGTATATTTCTTGATATTTATCTCTGCGATATTGGTCAATAATATCGTATTGAGCCAGTTCCTGGGTATCTGCCCGTTTCTGGGAGTAAGTAAGAAGATCGACACCGCGCTGGGTATGAGCGCAGCGGTTGCTTTTGTACTGACAGTGGCAACTATCGTTACGTTCTTGCTGCAGAAGTTACTTATCGCATGGCATGTAGAGTTCTTGCAGACGATCTTGTTCATTCTCGTCATTGCTGCACTGGTGCAGATGATCGAGATCATGCTCAAGAAAGTGAGTCCTTCGCTGTATCAGGCGCTGGGTGTATTCCTGCCGCTGATCACAACCAACTGCTGTATCTTGGGTGTTGCGCTGATTGTAGCAGACCCTGCACAGCTGTTAGTAAAACTGCCGTTGGAAAACGGTGAGCCGATGGCTTATAATCTGCTGAACGGTGTATTGTACGCTTTGGCTACCTCTATCGGTTTCGGTTTGGCACTGGTGCTGTTTGCCGGAATCCGTGAGCAATTAGCATTGGCGAAAGTGCCGAAAGCGATGCAAGGCACTCCTATCGCCCTGTTGACAGCCGGTTTGCTGGCTATGGCATTCATGGGCTTCAGCGGCGTTGCATAATTTTAAGGAGCGCGCGTGCACGTGTGCGAGCGCTCCTGATTTGGGGTATTAGCTCATCTGGCTAGAGCGCAACACTGGCAGTGTTGAGGTGGGGAGTTCGAGTCTCCCATGCTCCACAAAGTAAGAGCATAGCGGCTCTCCCGCTACGGGTTCTTAACCTTAAAGGGTACGATTATTGCGGCAAGCGCAATTTTCGAGTCCGCTATACTCCACAAAAACAATATATCTCTATGACAACAATTAAACGGTTTTTAACTTTATTTCTAATTGCAAGTCTCAGTTTGTCTGTGTGGGGAGCGGAGATCACTTTTACCGCTGGAACGGATAAAGGATCTACAACGAGTACCAGTGCCGATAACATGACCAAGGGAGGAATTACTATCAGTAGTACATCGGCTGGCTTAGCATATGCTGAGTATCGCTTTTATAGTGGCACTATTACCATTTCCTCAACCGTGGGGAATATGTCATCAATTGTATTTACCTGTACAACTACCGGATATGCATCTGTCTTAGGAGGAGGAACTGCAAGTACGGGTAGTATATCTTCAAGCGGTTCAACTGCAACTTGGTCGGGAAGTAGTGCATCCTTTACACTACAAATCACAGCACAAAGTCGTGTATCTTCGATTGTTGTTACGACAAGTGGCGGTACAACATACACCGTAACGCTTAACAAAAATGGGAGCACATCCGACATAACGGGTTGTAGTGGCACCTATACGTTGCCTACGACGGGCGAACATGTAGCAGATGCATGTACGGGCTGGAGTTGGCACTGCTGGGCAAATGCGCCCTATTCGACCGGTTCGCCGACTACAACTGCGCCTTCAACCACGAAAATAACCACAATGACTGCCGCAGGTACCGCGTATGCCGTGTATAAACACGAGGAAGCAAGTGGAAGTCCTTCTAATGTAACTTTTAATGTCGGAACAGATCAAGGTTCCAGAACGTCCCAA
>JAFPGA010000096.1 GCA_017423085.1 Paludibacteraceae bacterium
AAACACATCGCCTCCGGCGCCTTCCGTGCCCGGCGTGGTGCTCACGGTCTGCGTCAGGGCATTCGCCTGAACCTGCGATTTCGCCCAGGCTTTATTGCCTAAATACGTACCATTGACCGATACACTACCTGCTTCCTCCATAAACATGACTGAGACAAAAGGACCTAAAAAGCCTTGCGCTCCTGCTGCTCCTACACCGAACTGCCAATTCGTCATGGCGCCCCATTTGATAGCAGAGGAACGGGTGTTGTTCTGCGTGAAAGTAGTACCGGCAGTAGCGGCCACAGTCGAGGCGCCACCCGGCGCGTTACGAAGGATATAGAGTATATCATCCGGTCCGTTGGTCAAGATATCCGAACCATTGGTGATCGAGCCGAGCACTACGCCGTAGAACTTACCGTTCTCCGACCAGCTGTACTCGCGCGTACCATAAACGTTCTTGTAACTCATGTTCGCACCCAAGGTGTACGGTTTGGAGATGTTCGGGTCGGTAGCGCGGAACTGATAGATACCCATACCGGTTGAGTCGAGCGCTATCTGGTTCTCGCCTAAGATGAGCGTCTCGCCTCTCTTGACAGGTATCATGGACGTAGAGTCATTTTCCTTGGTGACGATGGTGTCACGCTCGGCAGCGATACGGTTGCCTATCTCGTTCTTGATAGTAACGATACCGTTCTTCCACGGCAGTACCGTCTTCACGTGTACGGCGTTATCCTTGTTGACGTAGGTCTCTGTGACTTTCAGTCGCCAGCGGTAGGATGTACCTTGACGGAAGAGCGGATAGGTCATTCGGTAGTCAGGTTTGCCGGTTGCCGAATCGACCGTGAAGGACGGTACCATGTGCAGTTTGCCACGCTCGTCCTGATAGTCGAGCCATTCCTCGCCGAAGGCCAAATCACTACGCATCGCGTCGGTGACGGTCAGCACAGGCTCTACGTAATAGGGTGCATCGAATGCCATGTGATAGCGTACGCGCTGCACGGTGGTGCTATCGATACGCAGGGTATCTTGCAGCAACATCTGTCCGGCACGGTCGCCTAACTCAATCGGGTTGTACGACAACGGATTGAAGCGGTAGTCCTCGTTCGACGGGATGACGATACTCTTCACTTTGTAGGTGAGCGGCGGTAAGAATGCTGTGTATTCGCCTGTTACGGAATCAGTGTAGATGACTACGTCGTGGCTGAGGTCGGTGCCGGAGGCGGCCGTCACTACGCGTCCTGCGGCTACAATGCTGTCGGTCGGCATGGGCCATACGCGCTCCACCGAGTCGGTGTTGAGCGAGTAGATGTCCGAAGCGGTGAGGGTAATAACCGCGCGGCCGATGTTCGCTTTACCGAGGTGCATACCGTGCGGCTTGTGCTGCTCTTCATCACCACCGGCTACGCGGCCTACGAGCAGCAGTTTCGTGTTGTCGTAGAAGCGCAGGTCGTTTATGTCGTGCAGGAACTCATAGGTCACACCGGCGTTGTTCGGGTCTTCAGGATAACGGCCGTTGTAGGCGAAGGTATGACCGGCCTTGGCGGCAGTGATATAGTGCGGTCCCATCGGTACGAGGATGGAGAATTTACCATCCGCATTAGTCAGAACCGGCACACCACCTACGAGACATTGCACGCCATCGACACTGAGCAATGCACCCTCTACAGGGTAGTCCGTGCCTTCGTAATAAATGGCGCCCGACACCTTGACAGAGGTCATGTCGGTGAAGTTGACGTTGTTATGGGTGTTGCTGCTGTGGTTGAAATAGAGCGGTC
>JAFPGA010000097.1 GCA_017423085.1 Paludibacteraceae bacterium
AATAAATCGTAAATAAATTAAATCGTACATCAATCGTACATCGTAAATCGTAAATCGTACATAACACCATGACCATCCGACTAATCCGCCAACAGACGCAGGGCAAAGCGGTTCGGGGACAAATAGCACTCCCCTTCGACCCGAATAACCCGCTCGTCTATCCGACCCTCGAGAACGCCGATTTCCTCATCGCACCGGGCACCTACCCGCTACGACTCACCTGGTCACCGCGTTTCCGGAAACTCACACCCGAAGTGTGCGACGTACCCGACAGAGCCGGACTCCGCTTCCACCTCGGCACCAAACCCGAGCACTCACAAGGCTGCGTGCTGCTCCAACCCGAAGCACTCGCTAACCTCAAAATATTTATTAACCGCATTAAAAACTTGTACGACAATGAAGAACTCTTCATCGAAATCGGAAAACAATGAGGAATACGACTGGAAATCAGTCCTCTTTGATGTCATCATCAAAATCCTCACCCTCGGCTTCTACCACATCAAGAAGCACAAAAAGGACTAACAACGCCAAAGCCAAAGCCAACGCCAACGCCAAAGCCAAAGCCAAAGCCCTAAACTGCGCGGGGCTCTAAAGAAAGCGCAGAGTGATCTTTGACATATTAAAATCTCCCCCGGCGGGGAGCGAGCAGCCAACGCCAATGCCAATGCCAAAGCTGCTCGGCAAACGCCGAACTACTATGGGAAAAGTTAAGTATGCAACCGGTATTGACTACGTCAAGGGTAGTCTTGCCAAGCCCAAAAAGAAAGACGGTCACTCTTGTGGTACCTACCTCATCGGTACGCACCGCGAGGCAGAGACCCAGAACCCGAACTGCACCAGCCTGTTCATCCGCGAGGCGAACGTCTACGACCGCACCACTCCGCTGTCGCAGAAGGAGATGGCTGCACAGACCCGCTTCGCAGCGGTAGCAGCTGCCGTCAAGGCTCGTGCCGGTGCTCTCGAGCACGTAGCGTCCGACCGCCAAGCCTTCCTCGCACAGAAGGATGCAGCCGATGGTAAGAAAACCATGAAGGCGTACCTGTGGAAGGTTTGTGGCGATGCCTACGACCAAGCACACCCGCAGGGCTAAGCGCTTGATCTAAAACTCGCGCTTAGCCATCCTAGGCGGAGGCCGCTCCTTCCGCTTCAACGGAAGGACGCTCCGGGAAAAATCGCTCGTGAGGGCGATTTTTCTGTTTTTATTTGCGTATGTCAAAAAAAAGTAGTAATTTTGCACGCAAAATTGTGTAAACAAGAAACAAAACAAGATATGTTAGAAATCTATAATTCATTATCTCGTTACAAAGAGACGTTCAAGCCGCTGCACGAGGGGCATGTGGGCATGTATGTGTGCGGACCGACTGTGTATGGCGACGCGCATCTGGGACACGCCCGTCCGGCGATCACGTTTGACCTGCTCTACCGCTACCTGATGCACCTCGGATACAAAGTGCGCTATGTGCGCAACATCACCGATGTGGGGCACCTGGAGCATGACGCGGACGAGGGCGAGGACAAGATAGCCAAGAAAGCCCGTCTGGAGCAGTTGGAACCGATGGAGGTGGTGCAGTTCTACACCAACCGGTATCACCGCGACATGGCGGCGCTCAATGTGCTGCCGCCGTCCATCGAACCGCACGCTTCGGGACATATCATCGAGCAGATCGCGTTCGTGCAAAAGATACTGGATAAGGGCTACGCCTACGTGTCCAACGGTTCGGTCTATATGGACGTGGAGAAATACGCCAAGGATTTTCCGTACGGCAAGCTCTCCGGACGTAACCTCAACGACATCGTTACCGAGACCCGCGAACTGGACGGGCAGGACGAGAAGAAGCACAGTTATGACTTCGCGCTGTGGAAGAAAGCCGCACCGGAGCATATCATGCACTGGCCTTCGCCCTGGTCGGAGGGTTTCCCCGGATGGCACATGGAGTGCTCTACGATGGGCACCAAGTACCTCGGTGAGCGGTTCGATATCCACGGTGGCGGACTCGATCTCATCTTCCCCCACCACGAGGCGGAGATTGCACAGAGCTGTGCCGCGCTCGGACACGAGACCGTACACTACTGGATGCATAACAACATGATCACCATCGCGGGTAAGAAGATGGGTAAGAGTTACAATAACTTCATCACCCTCGAGCAGTTCTTCAGCGGCAACCACCCGCTGTTGTCGAAACCCTTCGGCCCGATGGTCATCCGTTTCTTCATTCTCCAGGCACACTACCGCTCGACGGTCGATTTCTCGTCCGACGCGCTCGAAGCAGCCGAGAAAGGACTCCAGCGAATGCAGGAAGCCTATGCGCGTTTGCAGAAATTGCAGCCAATAGCTAACAGCCAACAGCCAATAGCCGAACTCGTAACATCGTTACGTGCTCGTTGCCAAGAAGCGATGGACGATGACCTGAACACGCCGTTTGTGATTGCAGCGCTCTTTGACAGCACCCGCGCCATCAACACCGTTTGGGACGGCAAAGGAACCATCAGCGAAGCGGATCTCAAGGAACTGCGTGAGGTGTGGAAGACCTACGCCATCGATATCCTCGGTCTGCGCCTCGAAGCCGACGACAATGCCAACGCCAATGCCAAAGCCTTCAGTGGTGCAATCGACCTGCTGCTGGGTATTCGTCTGCAAGCCAAGCAAAACAAAGACTGGGCGACATCCGACAAGATTCGTAACGAACTCACCGCCCTCGGATTCCAAATCAAAGACACCAAAGACGGTTTCGAATGGAGCATCTGAAGCAACTCATAGCGCAATACAAAACACAAGGGATAGCGGTGATCGTTATCCTTTGTGTCTTGTGCGTGGTGGTTGTGACCTGCTATCGGTGCGGAAACGGGGAACCGGCAGCCGTGGGGGAGCTGCCGACCGATGAACCAGGTAACCTCGTTCGCTATCCCGGTCGGACGTTCAATTACAAAATCAAGTTCAATGACCTGCAAGCCAAGCAACACGCCGTTGCTTCCAAGATCGGTCTGCCCCGTCCGCCCAAGGACAGAGCCGATGCCGCATCGATGCGCAGTCAGTTGGTGGAGATCAAGACGAACAAGAATTATATCGTTGATGACCTGACGCACTCCGTGCCGTATCTCATCCCTTGTGCCAAACGCGAACTGGATTCGATTGGCGAAGAGTGGGCGGATATACTGCAGCGTAACGGACTGCCGCATTACCGGTTCTACGTAACATCCGTGCTACGCACGCAGGAGGACATCAAGTACCTGCAGCGCAGCGGTAACATCAATTCGATCACGCAGTCCTGTCACTGCTACGGCACGACGTTTGACTTGGCGTACATGCGTTACGACAAAGTGACACGCACCCGCGATTACATGCACGAGGACAACCTCAAACTGGTGCTCGGACAAGTGCTGCTCAATCATCAGCGGGCGGGGAAGATATACGTCAAGTACGAAGCCAAACAGAGCTGCTTCCACATCACGGTACGAAAATAAAAAAAGACGCATCGGATTGCGTCTTTTTTTTGTGTTAGAACTTATAACTGAAGCTGACGTACCAACCCCATTCGGACATGTATTGTCCGGTCAGTTGCGGATGTTTGACGAGGTTGTTGAGTCCGAAGTCATAGCCGGATTGCAGACGGTACCGTTCCCACTCCAAACCGCCGCCGAGTCCCCATTGGATATTCGCGCGAATCAGTTCGTCCGCCATGCGGTCGTAGGTGTCAGTCGGAATACCCTGTGTGAGCAACCATGCTTCCGCGCCGGCACTCAGATGCTTGTCCATGTAATCCGTCTGTGCAAGACCGATATGCAGTTGCGGACCGGTGTAAAAGAACAGGTTGAGCTGTTTCCACAGCGGAATGGTGTAGTACGCCCGTACGGGAATCGTGATATTATGCGCCAGCACGCGGTGGGTGATATACTCTTTCTGCATCGATGCCAAGTCCAACGAGCGCCAGTGCTGCTCATCGCGTCCGTAGAGCAGGGTGTAATAGACTCCGGTCTGCATGCTGAAGTGCTTGGGCAGCAGGAACGTGAAGGAAGCACCGAGACGTACGCCGTGCAGGTATCTGTCCGGGAACGTGATGTCGTGCGCACGCTGCCAATGCTGTGCGTAACCCGCCTCCACACGGTACTCCATACCAAACTGATACGGCTCTACCTCCACGGTCTTGGCTGTAGGATCAAAAAAAGTGTTGTCCTCGATCTGCATGCCCGGTTTGACCTTGTCATCCGCCCACGCAGCACTCATGCTGAGAACCAATAAAAGTACGATATATCCTATTCGCTTCATATATTCTGTGTGTGTCGTTTCACCTTTGCGGCTGCAAAGGTACTGCTTTTTTTTGACATACGCAAATATATTTCCGTATTTTCTTGCATATATCAGAAAAATGTTGTACCTTTGCACCATATTTGATGCAAGTGTAAACGACTAAACAAACGATACAATGGAACCGAAAGCAGTTTTTGATATTTTTGCACAGATCAACCAAGTGCCGCGTCCTTCCAAACACGAGGAGCGTATCAGTCAGTGGTTACAGACTTTTGCAGCCGGACACGGCATCGAGTGCGTAGCCGATGAGGCGATGAACGTCATCATGCGTGTACCCGCTACGCCGGGTTACGAGAACCACGAGGGCGTTATCCTGCAAGCGCACATGGATATGGTGTGCGAGAAGAACGGCGATGTGGAGCACGACTTCATGACCGACCCGATTCAGACCTATGTCGATGGCGAGTTCCTTAAGGCGAAGGGTACGACCCTCGGTGCCGATGACGGTATCGGTATCTCGATGGCGCTGGCGGCGATCACCGACCCGAACCTGCAGCACCCCGCTATCGAGTGCCTCTTCACGGTCGATGAAGAGACCGGTCTGACCGGTGCGATGAAACTGCAAGACGGTGTGCTGCGCAGCAAACGACTCATCAACATCGACTCCGAGGACGACGGACAGATCTTCATTGGCTGTGCCGGTGGTATCGATACGCTGGCCAAGATGCACTATAAATCTGAAATCATAAATCATAAATCACAAATAGCAATCCGTCTCTCTGTGACGGGATTGCTCGGCGGTCACTCGGGCGATGATATCAACAAAGGACGTGCGAACGCGAATCAACTGTTGGTATGGTTCCTGGCGCGCATCTGGCCGCAGACCGAACTGCAACTGGCGCGTATCGAAGGCGGTAACCTGCGCAACGCCATCGCCCGTGAGGCACAAGCTGTACTCTGCGTGCCGATGAGTTACAAAGAGCAGATCCGCATTGAGTGGAACCACTACGTGGCGCAGATGGAACAGGTGTTCGGCGAAGTGGAGAAAGACATGCGTCTCGACCTCGAGACCTGCGACATGCCCGATACGTTCATTCCTGCCGACAAAGCCTACCGCCTCATCATGGCGCTGTGCGAGTGTCCGCACGGCATGATCGCCATGTCCAAAGAGATGCCGGGACTCGTCGAGACAAGCACTAACCTCGCATCGATAAAGATGAAAGAAGAGGCGAATGGTGAGGCTTATATCGAGATCAACACCTCGCAGCGTTCGTCCATCGAGGCGTCGAAGCACCACCTCAAGTGGGCAGTGGAGCAAGCGCTCTCGCTCGCGTGCGACGAGGTGACGCACGGGGACGGCTACCCGGGTTGGGCGCCGAACCCGAGTTCGGCTCTGCTCGAAGTGGTGAAGAAAGCGTATATCGATCTATACAAATCCGAACCCAAAGTGCTGGCTATCCATGCCGGACTGGAGTGCGGTCTGTTCCTCGAGAAATACCCGTACTTGGACATGGTGTCAATTGGTCCGCAGATGTACGGCGTACACAGTCCGCAGGAACGTCTGTCTATTCCGTCCACCGAGCGTTGCTACAGATGGTTGTGCCAAACGCTTCAGGCACTCTGATAACGATAGATGATCATAACTGACCCCAAAATAGAGAACCCCGTGTTGCGGATGGTAGGCGAAGAAGCCGACCGTCTGGGCTTGGAGTGCTACGTCATCGGCGGCTGGGTGCGTGACCTGTTCCTGCACCGCCCGTCGGATGATATCGATGTGGTGGTGGTCGGCTCCGGTATCACGTTAGCGGAAGCCGTCGCCAAGCGTCTGGGTAAGCATGCGCACTTGGCGGTGTTCAAGACCTATGGCACGGCGCAGGTCAAACGCGGTGAACTGGAACTGGAGTTCGTGGGCGCGCGACGGGAGAGCTATCAGCGCGACAGCCGGAATCCCATCGTGGAAGACGGCACATTAGAGGAAGATCAGAACCGGCGCGACTTCACCATCAATGCCATGGCGATATGTCTGAACCAAGACCGCTACGGCGAACTGCTCGATCCGTTTGGCGGGATGTACGATCTGGAGGACTGTATCATTCGCACACCGCTCGATCCGGACATCACGTTCTCGGATGACCCGCTGCGGATGATGCGGGCTATCCGTTTTGCAACTCAATTGGGTTTCTTCCTCGAGGACGAGACCTTCGATGCGATCGTGCGCAACAAAGAGCGCATCCACATCATCACCAAAGAGCGTATCGCGGAGGAACTGAACAAGATCATGTTGAGCCGTCGTCCGTCGGAAGGATGGCTGCTGCTCGACAAAACCGGACTGCTGCCGCTCATCTTCCCCGAACTGGCTGCCCTTAAAGGCATCGAAGTGAAGGAAGGTCGCGGACACAAGGATGTGTTCCTTCACACACTCAAGGTGCTGGATAATGTAGCGCAGCTACAAAAATCACAAATTACCAATGACCAATCACCAATAGACCCAACGGGTCTTTGGCTCCGCTGGGCAGCGTTATTGCACGACATCGGCAAACCGCGCAGTAAGGCTTGGGATCCGCAAGCCGGATGGACGTTCCGCAACCATAATTATATCGGGGCGAAGATGGTGCCGAAGATCTTTGCGAAGATGAAAATGCCGCTCAATGACAAGATGGAGTACGTCAAGAAGATGGTGGACTTGCACATGCGGCCCATCAACCTCATTGAGGACACCGTCACGGACAGTGCTGTACGCCGTTTGCTCTTTGAAGCGGGAGACGATATTGAAGACCTGATGCTGCTCTGCGACGCGGACATCACCAGTCGCAACGAAGAGAAGAAAGCGCGGTTCCATCACAACTACCAACTTGTTCGGCAGAAGATGGTCGAACTGGAAGAACGGGACCGCATCCGTAATTTTCAACCGCCCGTCAAAGGGGATGAGATCATGGAGATACTCCACCTTGAACCCTGCTCCACGGTCGGCGAACTGAAGATGGCGATCAAGGATGCCATCCTCGACGGCATCATTCCCAACGAGTACGAACCCGCCAAAGCGTACATGCTCAAACTGGCACACGAAAAAGGACTATGTTAGAAGAAAACGAGATAAATTTGAATGCCGTGGACTACGGCGACGAGAACATTATTCACCTCGATGACATGGAGCACATCCGGCGTCGTCCGGGTATGTACATCGGTAAGTTAGGTGACGGCTCGCACAGCGATGACGGTATCTACGTGCTCATCAAAGAGAGTATCGATAACTCGATTGATGAGTTCCGTATGGGCGAAGGAAAGGTGATAGAAGTAGATGTGGCGGACGGTCGTGTACGCGTGCGTGACTACGGGCGCGGTATCCCCTTGGGCAAACTGGTGGAAGTGGTCAGCGTGCTCAATACCGGCGGTAAGTACGACAGCAAGGCGTTTAAGAAATCCGTCGGTCTGAACGGTGTGGGTACCAAAGCCGTCAATGCGCTCTCGTCTTATTTTGCGGTGGAGTCGTACCGTGAGGGTAAGACCCGTCGGGCAGAGTTCGCACAAGGCAAACTGACCAAGGACAGCGGTATCCTCGACTACAACGGCACCGAGAAACGCGGTACGGTCATCGAGTTTGTGCCCGATGACAGCAAAGGACTGTTTGAGAACTACCGTTTCCGCGATGACTATATCGAGGAGTTGCTGCGTAACTACGCCTACCTCAATACCGGCCTCACATTGGTCTATAACGGCAAGAAATTCGTCTCCAAGAACGGTCTGTTGGATCTGCTCACGGAGAACATGACGGAGACACCGCTGTATCCCATCATTCATATCAAAGGCGAAGACATTGAGATCGCCCTCACGCACACCGACCAGAACGGCGACGAGTACTACTCGTTCGTCAACGGTCAGCATACGATTCAAGGCGGTACGCATCAGGCGGCTTATCGTGAAGCGATCGGTCGTACCATCAAGGAGTTCTTCAACAAGAACCAGGAACTGGCGGATATCCGTAACGGTGTGGTCGGGGCGATTGCGATTAACGTGGAAGAACCCGTCTTCGAGAGCCAGACCAAAGTCAAGTTGGGCTCCAAGGATATGTCGCCCACCGGCGGTATCAGCGTCAATAAGTTCGTTAATGACTTCGTCAAACAACAACTGGACAACTACCTGCACAAGAACCCCGAAGTGACGGAGGTGATGCTGCAGAAGATCCAGGACAGCGAGAAAGAGCGTAAGGCGATCGCGGCGGTGTCCAAGGTGGCGCGCGAGCGGGCGAAGAAGAACCTGGTTAACAACCCCAAACTGCGCGACTGTCAGATTCATCTCAACGATGCCAAACCCGTCAAGTCCGCCAAGGATGCCGATGATGATCTGCGTCTGGAGAGTTCGATCTTCATCACCGAGGGTCTGTCCGCTTCGGGTTCCATCACCAAGAGCCGCGACGTGCGCACGCAAGCCGTGTTCTCGCTCCGCGGTAAACCGCTCAACAGTTACGGCCTGAGCAAATCCGTGGTGTATGAGAACGAAGAGTTCAATTGTCTGCAGTCTGCCCTTAATATCGAAGACGGTCTGGACGAGTTGCGCTACAACAAGGTCATCATCGCGACTGATGCCGATGTCGATGGAATGCACATCCGTCTGCTGATGCTGACGTTCTTCCTTCAGTTCTTCCCGGACCTCGTGAAGAAAGGACATGTCTATATCCTGCAGACGCCGCTCTTCCGCGTGAAGGATAAGAATCAGACGGTATACTGCTACTCCGAAGAAGAACGCCAGAAAGCACTTCGCAAGATCAAGAACCCTGAGATCACCCGATTCAAAGGACTCGGAGAGATCTCGCCCGATGAGTTCAAGGGCTTCATCGGACAGGGTATTCGCCTCGACCAGGTGACGCTGCGCAAGGAAGATGCGGTGAACGAACTGCTGGCGTACTACATGGGCAAGAACACCACCGAGCGGCAACAGTTCATCATCGATAACCTGGTGATCGAAGAGGACCGGGTCAACGACGAATTTGAAATTTGATATTTGAAATTGATGAAAGCGCTGATTGCATTTATAGTGATGGCAGTCATCATCTTGACGCTTATCGAGATTAATGAGCGCGTCAAGGCGAAAAAGTCGAAAACAGACAATCCAAAGCCGCAAGAAGACTGCAAGGAACCATCCGGAGCAGAGAACTGCTCGGGTTGCAGTCTGATTGAGCTCTGCGAGAAAAAAACTACTAAATAATTATTAACCATTCGGGGTGCTTTTGCTGAGAACATACCCGTAGAACTTGGGCAGGTAATGCTGCCAAAGAAAAATGAACACAAAACATTTATTCTTTTGCCATTTGGTCATCTTTATGACCTTTGGATCGTTAATTGCGCAGGTCTATGCGCAGAGTGAGGACACTATTACCATTATTGGCAGACAGATCGCCGAAGTGATGGTCAGTGCTCCGGTTATGCAAACTACCAACAGTAAGCAGGAAATGAAACACGAGGAGCTGAACCGTGACAACACGGGGCAGAACCTTCCGTATCTGCTGAGTACGGCTCCATCGATGGTTGTGACCAGTGACGATGGTCTGGGAGTGGGGTACACCTATTTTCATATCCGTGGTACCGACCAGACCCGTATCAACATGACGATCAACGAAGTGCCGTTGAATGATGCGGAGAGTCAAGGCGTTTTCTGGGTGAACTTGACCGATATGGCAAGCGGTGTCAGCAGTCTCCAAGTACAGCGAGGTATCGGTACCAGCGCGAACGGCGGTAGCAGTTTCGGAGCCAGCGTCAACCTTCGGACTCTCGATGCTAACGTGCCGGAGAGTAATCATCCCGGACCTGTGCGCGCGGAGTTCTCTTTCAACGGAGGTATGTATAATACGTTCCGGGAAGTAGTGAAAGCGGATGTTTACCTCGGGGATCGCTTTGAGAAAGAAGGCGCTTGGCACATCGGTGGACGATTCTCCAAAGTGAACTCCGACGGATACATAGACCGTGCATGGTCAGACTTGCTCAGTTATCAAGCAGAAATAGGATGGCAGAATACCAAGACGGCTGTCACCCTTACGGGCTTTGGAGGAAAAGAGAAAACGTACATGGCTTGGTATGGTGTCGATTATGCTACCGCCTATGGCGCTAACCGTCGCTATAATCCCGCGGGAGAATACATGGACAAGAACGGTAATACTGCTTATTATGACAACCAAACTGATAATTATCAGCAACATCATATCCACCTGCATGTGGGGCATCGTTTCAATAGTAACTGGACTCTCTCAGCAACCGGCCATTATACGTTTGGCACCGGTTACTATGAAATGTTGATGGCGGACTGGATCACGTATGAAGCGGACAACATCACCCGCAAAGGTTTGAGAAACCATTTCTATGGAGGAATCCTCAGCACGAAGTATGTGCATGAGAAAGTGGATGTACAGGCGGGTATAGCTTTTAATCGCTATGACGGACTGCAATATGGTACGATGGATACCACCTGTGTCGGCAATGCTTTTATGCCTTATTACGAAGGACATGGAGCCAAAATGGATGCCAATATGTATGCCAAAGCCAATTGGCGCGTCTTGCATCGAGCCCAGGAAAAACTAAGCCTGTACGGAGACTTGCAATATCGTCTGGTGGATTATCGGATTTGGGGAGATAATGAGGAAACGAGTGCTTTGGACGCTCCCGATGCCATCAATAAACATTATACCTGGCATTTCTTTAACCCCAAAGCCGGACTGACGTACGACAATAAAGGACATCGTCTCTCCGCTACTTTTGCGCTCGCTCATCGTGAACCGACGCGTAATAACTTTGTGACGAATACGAATCCCGAGGATCCGAAACCGGAACGCTTGTATGACTACGAATTAGGGTATAGTTATTCATCGCCGGGTTTGATCAATAGCGGTTATGCGATGCCGTGGAATATCGGGTTGAATCTATACTTTATGGATTATGACAACCAGCTTATTGCCACCGGAGATGTGAGCAGCGTTAACTACCTGATTACCACCAATGTCAAAGACTCGTACCGCTGTGGAGCGGAGTTTCAATTCGGGGTGGCATGGACTCCATGGTTCTCATGGAAAGGGAACCTCACTTGGAGTCGGAACAGATGGAGAGATACGAACCAATGGCGCACAATCTCTTTCTCGCCGGACTGGACTGCCGGAAGTTTGGTTAGTTTCCACTATGCCGGTTTGAATGCAGATCTGCAGACCTTGGTAGTTAGTAGCCAATACCTCGGCAATTACGAGGATCCGAATGCGCAACTAAAAACCTATACGGTAACGAACTTGATGATGAGTTACCAACTGCCCTTCCATCAACTCAAGAATGCACATCACATACCTGACATCACGTTGCGATGCCAGATCAATAATCTCTTTAACAGCCAGTATGTGAATAATGGAGGTACAGACGGCGTGTATGTATGGTATTTCCCGCAAGCGGGAATTAACGTACACGCAGGATTTGTCGTGCAGTGGTAGAAGCGATATACGCAATGAGAGCAGCGCCTGTGGGAACCCATCCCCAGGCGTTGTTTGCGTCAAAGAACGCTGCCCAAATGTTGTTTATCCAACCCATATACACCGCTACGGCGGCCCAAACAGCCACCAGTGCGACACCGGTGAGCGCCGCCATGAACGAGCGGAGATTGAACAGGTTCTGATAAATCAGATAGCCGCCGATGGGAAGAAGCAGAAAGAGCACGGTGGGTAGCCAATAGGATGCGATACCCAATAACACCGCTACCTGGAAGCACTGCTCAACTGAACTGGTGTGACGCTCAATGCGGCGGATGATCCATACGCAGAGCAGTGCGATGAGCGCCACCGGGAAGCCCCACAGATAATGGGGGTTGATAACGAAGGGTTGACGGCTGTACGCGATGATAGCCGGCACAGCCGCACCACCTGCTGCCAACAGCCAGAAGACTATCGGCAACAGGTGATAAAGCCTATTTTGTGTCGCGCGTTTCATCAGTCAATGAAACCTTTGCGGCGAAGCAGATTGTTCGGGTCTGCCTCTTTACCGCGGAACTCGATATACAGTTCCTGTGCGTCACGTGTGCCGCCTTGCTCCAACAGGTGACGGAAACGCTTGGCGGTCTCGGCATCGAACAAGTCACCGGTCTCTTTGAAGGCAGCGAACGCATCGGCATCCAGAACGGCAGACCAGGTGTAGCTGTAGTACCCTGCCTCGTAGCCGGTGGTGAAGATGTGGTTGTAGAACGTCGGACGGTAGCGCACGATGATCTCATCAATCATGCCCATCTTCTCCAGACTCGCTTTCTCAAACGCATTGACATCGAGACCTTCGGCAGTCGTCAACTCATGGAAATCCATGTCCAGAATAGATGCGGAGAGGAGTTCGGTGGTCACAAAACCTTGGTTGAAAGCAGCTGCTTTGTTAATCTTCTCAATCAGTTCGTCCGGAATCACTTCACCGGTCTGGTAATGGAAAGCATAGGTCTTGAGCACTTCCGGCGCGTAGGCGTAGTTCTCCATGAACTGGCTCGGCAGTTCCACGAAGTCACGCGGTGTGTTGGTGCCGGCCAGCGATTTGTAGTGCGCTTTGCTCATCAGTCCGTGCAGCGCATGACCGAACTCATGGAACAGCGTCTCTACGTCGTCCATCGAGAGCAGCGACGGGTTGCCGGCTGTCGGCTTGTTGAAGTTACCCACGTTGATGATGACCGGACGGTGATCCACACCCTCTGCATCGATGTACTGCGGGAGAATATTGTTCATCCATGCGCCCGGACGTTTGCCGGCACGCGGGAAGTAGTCGGTGTACAGAATACCGATGAGCGAACCGTCTGCATCCGTCACTTTGAATACCTCTACTTCCGGATTATAGACCGGCATATTCTCCAGCTTCTCAAACTGCAGTCCGTACAGTTTGGTCGCTACGCCGAATGCACCTTTGCGGACGTTGCTTAACTCAAAATACGGCTTGAGTTCTTCTTCGTCCAACGCATATTTGGCTCTGCGCAGTTTCTCTGCGTAGTACCACCAATCCCAGGGTTGTAATTGGCTTTCGCCTTGGCATTGGCCGTTGGCTATGTCTTCGTTGAGGAGTTCCTGCAGTGCAGCCGCTTCACGTTTGGCTGCTTCCAGCGACGGTGCCCATACGGAAGCGAGGAAAGCGTCCACGGTCTGATGGTCCTTTGCCATGCAGTCTGCCAAGATGTAATCCGCAGGGTTCTCGTAGCCGAAGAGTTGTGCTTTCTCGATACGCAGTTCCATCTCACGGATGATAACGGCTTTGTTGTCGTGCTCGTTGTCGTGGTTTGCGCGGGTGGTGTAGTCCATAAGCAGCTGTTTGCGCAGTTCGCGGTTCTCGCAGTACTGCAGTACCGGAGTGAACGACGTACGCTTCGGGGTGAACAACCACTCGCCCGGATGACCGGCTGCGGCTGCCTCTTCTGCTGCGGCCGCTTTGGCACTCTCCGGCAGACCGGCTAACTGTGCCTCGTCGGTAACGAAGAATTGGCAGCTGTTGGTCTCGGCTACCACGTTGTTACCGAACTGCAACGAGAGCAGACTCAGTTCCTGGTTGATCGCTTTCAGACGCTCTTTCTTGTCTGCCGGCAGGTTCGCACCGTTGTCCGCAAACGACTTGTACGTCTCCGTCACCAGACGCATCTGCTCGGGATTGAGACCCAACTGCTCGCGTTGTTCATAGACGAACTTAACACGCTGGAAGAGCGAGTCGTTGAGGATAATACCGTCATTGAGTTCACTGATCATCGGGTACACTTTCTCGGCGATCTCGTTCATTTCATCGTTGCCGTCCGCTTCGAGGACGTTGAAGAACACACCCGATACACGCTCCAAGAGCATGCCTGTGCGGTCGAGTGCCACGATGGTGTTCTCGAAAGTCGGCTCGTCCGGGTTGTTTACAATGGCAGCTACTTCCGCTTTCTGCTCTGCGATGGCAGCTTCAAAAGCCGGCAGGTAGTGCTCTAATTTGATTTGGTCAAACGCCGGTACTCCGTACGGAGTGCTCGGTTGATCCAACAAGGGGTTGTGGTTGCATGCTAATAAACTCATAGCAATGATGGAAAAAATCAAACATTTTTTCATTTTAGATTTCAAATTTATGATTTATGATTTATCGGATTCGTACATTCTTTTCCATTGATTTCTTGATGCGTTCGCGCAGTTCACGGGATTGCGTGTCGGCTTTTTGGTACCAGTGCGGCTTGAAGTCCTGCGCGAACTTGCACTTGGCGAGTTTGATCTGCAGGTCGTCCATCGTACCGCTCACGTTCACGCCCAGGTAGATCGGGCTGAGCACGTTGATATCGTAGTCGAAGGTCATGTTCGTGTTGTGCCGTCCGCCGAGTGCCACCATGTAATTATCCATCTGCACGCAGAGCGGATACACATCGATCTCGTTCTTGTAGATTGTTATCTCGGCATTGATCGAATCGATCTTGTTCACGGTCTTTTTGTTGAACAGCAGCAGTTTGCTGATCTTGTCGAAGGTCTCGCCATCGAGTACCACTAAGTCTTTGGCGGTCAGCGCTGCGGCACCGCGCAAGGTGCTCATCTTCGGCTGGTACTGGCTGTTGAGATACGTCTCGGCTGCCAAATGGAACTCAGCAGCGCCCTTGAACGCACTGAGCATCGGTACCATCTGCTCCAGATTCGGTATCATGGTGAGCAACTCATCGATATCGACATCGATCATATGGTAGTCCATGCCGAGGTACAAGTGGTTGCGCCGCGGCGTGCGGTACATAGCAGTCAGTTGCAGTTTGGCGGCACGGCAGACGAAACCTACTTCGTCCAAAATCAGGGTGCCGTCTTGTACATAGATTCCGCCCTTCAGGTCTTTGGCGATCTGATTGAAGATGACCACTTCCTTCATGTGTGTGTGCAGTGCCAGGTTGACATCCTTCGGTACCAGGAAAGGCTCTGACTCGGCTTTTGGCTCTTGGCTTTCTGCTTTTGGCTCTGGGCTCTCAGCACTTGGCTCCTCTTCGCTACCGCTGTCGGCACTGAACCAGGCTAACAGTTGGTTCGCATCACAGTGGTTGGAGACAATTTCCAGTTCGCCTTCCAGCACTTCCTCGTGGCGGAACCATTTGCCGATGTGGCGGACGTAGCCCTTGAGGTTGAGGTCTGAATTGCCTAACTCGATACGGGAGTTGGCGATCTCCATCTTACGGTTGGAGTAACTGAACTCAATCGACGGAATATAAACCGTCTCCGGTAAGCGATCCGGCATGTACAGTTCGCCGTTCTTGAGGTTGATCTTCAGTCGCGGGTTCCATTTCAGCAACGCATTCTCTCCTTGTGCGTTATAGCGTGCTCCCACTTCCAATGCCAACGAATCGGTCTTCGCTTTCAGCTCTTCACCCATTTTGGCATTCAAAGCGGTAGTCTTGAGTTTGGCTCGGATTTTTTGTCCGCCCTCTATATACGCTTCCAATTCAGAGGCATGCATGTCGGCAAAAATAGTGTCGTACTTGGCGTCCAACGCATCAAAACGAATCGATGCGAAATATTCCTGTTGTTTATTCAGTATATTTGCTACCTCGGCATGTATCACCGGTGCATCGATCATCGCGTGGGTGCTCTCACCCATGAGGAAGTCTATCTTGTCCGTCTCTATATCCATGCGTGCCCAGTTGACTTTGGGTTTGGAGGGTCGGCTGTTCGGAATCTGTATCCGTGCATGCGTCCTCGGCAGGTTGGCTACCATCGAATCCTGGGCGTAATGGATATCCTTCAAGTCCAAATCAGCGGAGATGAGTCCTTTATGCAGCCGCATCTCACTCAGGTCGGACAGACGAATCTTCGCTTTCGCAGGGCCTTGAGCTTCACCGCTCAGTTTCATGCCTTTGGGCAGGAACGCCTTGAAGTCCGGAAGATGGGCATCGATGTCGGCTTGCAGGTCTAACAGTATGTCCGATTGGATGTTGCTGATGGTACCTTTGGCTTCCAGACGGCTGTTCCATAATTGCGCTTGAGCCTTATGCAGCGTGACCACAGGCATCTGCGTGTCGCTGTACGTACCTTGTGCGGTAGCGTCCAGAAGTATCGAACCTTTTAACTTATACGATGCAATCGACTTGGTGAACCGTTCCGGCACCAGAGCCAGCAGCGACTCGATATCCCATGTGCCGGTTGTCAGGCGCACGTTCATGTCGATGGAGTCGCCTAATGTCACGTCTCCGTGTAGCCCCGCTTCGAACTCATTAATCGCCACCTTCGCTTCGTCGAAAGCAAAGTGCATCGAATCGAGGTTCATAGCCATCGGTGCATGGATGTGCAGGTGTAGACTGTCCGCATAACTCTCTCCTTGCAGCGTAGCGCACACGTCCTTGGCATCTAACGTGAGTAGCATGTCATCCCAGTTGGCTGCACGTGCACACAGTTCGGTGGCACCGAGGGAAGCGGTGATGGTGTCCTTATCATCCACGAACGAGATCGCCTTGGCTTGCAGTCGCAGTCCATCCACCGTCAGTTGGTCAAACGGCAAGGAGAATGCGGTGGTGTCCTCTTCTTGTACCGTGTCGGGCGAGGTGACAAACACACCGCTGAGGTTGGTCGTTCCGTCCGGAGCGATGTAGAAATGCACTGCCGCTTCGTCCAATACAGCCTCATAGATATGCAGGTTCTTGTTGTTGATGAACTCCATCACATCGACCGTTGCGATCAGGTGTTGCGCATAAACGACCGTGTCGTTCTGCGCTCCTTCCATCGGGTTGATCAGCAGCAACTTGTCCGCACGCAGACCGAAACGGGGGAAGGTGGAGAAGAACGTCAGTTCCACTTCTCCTATCTCATGTTCGCACGTGATGTACTTCTCTGCTGCCTGGCGGGCAATCGGTGTCAGGTGCTCGGGTGCGAAGACGATGTAGATGGCGACACATGCCGTCACTACTACTGCCAACACCAGACCTAAAATAGTCCAGCCGATAGCTTTCAGGGTTGTTTTAACGCCTTTTTTCATTTGGTCTCAACGACTTTAGAGAAACGATATTTGATGCTCTTATGGTCTTCCTCGTAGTACTCCAGATCGGTGTCGGTCAATACGGAGACGATATAAATCTTAGGTATCTCTGCGCCTTCGTTATCCATAAGGTGGATCTCCGTCAGGTTCTTATTGGAAGTCTCGAACTTATACTTGAACCATCCGTTTCCGGGATGACCGAGTTCTTCACGATTCCAAATCAGATACTCCTCGTAGGTCATATCCGGATCATCCCACTCGGCATCATCCCACTCACGTCCCAGGAAATAAGGGTACTCCTCCGAGCGCTCTTCGGTGAAACGCACAAAATGCTCGGTGTTGTTCTCTTGCCAAAGACCTTGCAGATCGGATAACTTAAACTCCGGAGTGTTACCTCCACCTCCGCCTATTAAAGAACAACTGCTGAATGCAATTCCCACCAGCGCTACCAGCGCCAAGCTGATTACTGATTTCTGAATGCTGAATGCTTTCATAATTATGCTTTTTGAATCTTGATGTTCACGTTATAACCATCCATTTCGATGCTCTCGCCCTGTACATCGGATGCCAGTTCGAGACTTGTTGCCAGTACTTGCGAAGCGATGTAGTCGCTGCAGTGGAGTACGGCATTGTGAATCTCCTCACGATCTTCGAGTTCGATCGTGATACGGTCGGTGATCTCCAGACCGGAAGACTTACGCAAGTTCTGGATACGGTTAATGAGCTCACGGGCAATTCCTTCTTCGATCAACTCGTCCGTCAATTCGATGTCGAGCGCAATAGTCAGAATACCGTTATTGGCAACCAACCAACCCGGCATGTCTTCGGTGATGATCTCCACATCCTCAGGCACTATCGTGCAGTTGAAAGTTGAAAGTTGAAAGTTGAAAGAACCTTCGGCTTCCATTTTGGCAATGTCGTCTTGGCTCATGGCGGTGATGGCTGCAGCTAACTCTTTCATATTCGCCCCTACTTTCTTGCCCAGCACCTTGAACTGCGGTTTGATCTTCTTCACCAGTTTGATCTCCGACTGCTCTGCTGGAACGATGATCAGTTCCTTTACGTTCACTTCGCTCTTGATGAGGTCAGCTACGTGCAACAGCGCGTCTGCTGTCTCTTGATCCGGCGTCGGGATAACGGCACGTTGCAGCGGTTGACGCACGTTCTTCTCGGCGCGCTTACGCAGGCTGAGAATAGTGCTGGTAGCTTGCTGTGCCAGATACATCTGACGCTCCAGGTTCGTATCAATGAGCGCTTCATTCACTTTGGGCCATTGGCTCAAATGCACGGTCTCACCGCAGAGGTCACGGTACAGACGGTCGGCGTAGAACGGAGCGTTCGGAGCCATCAGTTGGGCAACGGTCTTGAGACAGGTATAGAGTGTCTCATAAGCAGCCTGTTTATCCGCATCCATCTCTCCACCCCAGAAACGCTTACGGTTCAGACGCACGTACCAGTTGGACAAATCGTCTTGCACGAAGTCCGAGATCGCACGACCGGCTTTGGTCGGCTCGTACGCCTCGTACGCCTCGGTGACCTCTTTAACGAGGGAATTGAGCTTAGAGAGAATCCACTTATCGATCTCGGAGTACTCAGCATTTACTCT
>JAFPGA010000009.1 GCA_017423085.1 Paludibacteraceae bacterium
AAGATAACTGATGACTGACGGCAGCTAACTCTTCGGGAGAGAAGCCTGTCTTCGTTTCCTCGCGGGCGACGTGTAATTCCAGCAGTACGTTTTGTACGATGCCTTGTTTGGCGGCCTCGTGCTCAATGGCAGTTAACAGCCGTTCGCTATCCACTGATTGAATCAGATGGGGACGCAACAGCAGCAAGTCCCGCACTTTGTTGGTTTGCAGGTGTCCGATGAAGTGCCAGCGAATATCGTTCGGCAAGAGGTTTTTCTTACGTTGCAGTTCCTGCACACGGCTTTCTCCGAAATGGCGTTCTCCGGCTTCGTAGGCCTCGCGAATGGCTTCTACGGGTTGGAATTTGCTAACGCAGACCAGCGTCACATGCGATGGTATGTGCGTGCGTATCTCACGAATATGTGCTGCTATTTTTGCCATTATTGTACGGCGTGCAGAATATCGACAATCGGTGTTTTAGCAATGGAGAGGAGTTCGCAATCGTAGGAGTTCATAGCCTGCTTGAGTGCAAAGACCGCATCGTCCAGCATATTGGCTTGAACCAATACAGAAACGCTCTTGCGGGTCTCTTTCTCACCATCGATGGTGATCATCTCCACACGGGCTTTGTACCAATAAGCACCGTCTTGATTCGGGAATACCTCAAAGAACTGGCTGCGTTTGCAGGTCTGTACCTCGCAATCACCGAAGATGAACGGTTTGATCTCGTTCATCAGGCAGTTCTCTGCGTCCGCAAAACTAACGGCTCCGTCAATGAGGTATATCTCTTTAACCTTGCCGGGATTATCTTCGCCTGTCTGGCGCTCGTAATTAACTTTAATCTCGTGAAAAATCATATTATGTCAGTATTCAATAATCATTCAAAAATAAGGTCTGCTACATTGGTCGCATCGAGTGTGCCTTGCGGCATAGGACGCAGTGTGCCGCTCCACAGGAGCAGCGGAGAAGCCGGATTGTCCTCGATGACTGAATCAAGGATGTTCTGTTCGTCTATCATCAGTAACCACCCGGGTTGTAGCATAAACACGACGTCTCCCGAGTGCCGTTTGCACATGCTTCGGCTGAGCATGGGGTACTGTAGTGCCTCATAACCGGGCATGGCAATCTGTACGCCTTCAAACTCCATCAGGAAATTAGCCACTTGGCGTTGTATGGTCTCCAGGTTGAGTCGTTTCTGCTCAATGAGCGTGCGGTTCAGGTAGATGGATTGTCCGAAACCGCCGTCCACCCATCGTTCGTGTCCGTAGAGCGCCATCAGATATGTTCCTGTCAGTGCAGCAGCCCGGTCCACACTGAAATATCTGGCGGGCATATGAATCGATTCCAGTGCCTGCAGATCGGTACCTGCAACAGGACGGCCTACGACCATCAGTTGGTAGTTGCTGTGCCCGATGCGGCGGTCGAGTTGCTCCATGAGAAAGCCGAGATCTTGATTAAGCCGGATATAGATATCTTCTTGTTCGGCACTGGCAATGCGATCCGAATTGGCTTTCGGGCTGAGTGTGTTGAGTTGGATCATCAGCAGGTCCGGTTCGTTGTCGGTACCTAATTTCTCTTTTTGCTGTATGTCCAGCGCCAGTTCGATGACCAGCGTGTTGGCTTCCGGTGCATGCGAAAGCACGTCCGCAACGGCATATGAAAACCCTTTCTTGCGCTCCTGCTGGGTCGGGCAAATATACATGGGTACATCCATGCGCGGAGTCCATGTGTGGGCTGCCAGTTCCGCAATGCGGTTGTCTCTGTTCTGCTGAAAAGCAGCGGCAGGCAGTCCTTCCGGGTACGCTCCTGTTGCCACCCATATGTGATTGTGTATGTCGAGCCAGCAGCAGGCATTGGCTGCGTGTCCCGCCAGTAGAATAGTGGTCTCCGGACGGATACCGATGGCGTAGATC
>JAFPGA010000098.1 GCA_017423085.1 Paludibacteraceae bacterium
ATGATTGAGTTGTGCGAGTTGGATATCTCCTTCAAACGCCTCGGAATAATACACGCCTTCGTACTCAACCGAATCGCCTTCGCACACTTGTGCCGTGTAGTCACCGTATGTTCTCGGCACTGCCGTGATGTACAGCAGCAGACGATAGACCGAGTCACAACCATAGATGGTATGCAGACTATCGTAATAGATATACGGCTCTTCAGCATAGGCCAAGCCGGAGATGACTTGTCCTCTCCACACCGTGTCCTCATCAGAGATGTACATCTCCTCTTCCGACAAGTAGTTAGGCAGCACACGGAGTACCAGCGTGATGACCGAATCCCCACCCTGTGTATTCGGGATAGTGATCGTATAGGAGCCTTCCTCCGTCAAGTTCTGGAACAGGTCATCCGAATACGGCTGTCCGTCACAGGTAGTAGCGGTATATTGATAATAGCTATCGTTTTGACCTGCCGGCTCCGTCATCTGAACCGTGTAAACAGTGTAGTTATGCACTTGCGCGTAGTTTCCTGCCACCACGTAGAGATACGCCTTATACGCCGCAGCATCGTATCCGATGAACACATGCGCACCCTTTGCATCGGTAGTCACGTTCCATGCATAGTTCTCTTGGTAAGGCAGTGCTACAGACGCTTGACCGTTATCAAAAGAAAGCGTCTGACCTTCGAGCGTCACGCTCTTCAGACCGTAGTTATAAATCATCTGCACGTCGTCCAGATAGATGTTATCCTTACTGCTGCTGGTGCTCGTTCCCCCACCCGGTGTGGCATTCGTAGTGAAAGTCATCAGCATGTATGCCGCCTGATCCGGCGAGACGGAGTAATAGGTAAACGGCACGGACAAACGCTGCCAGTCCATCGTAGAAGTAGCCGAATAATTTATCTCTGCATCGCCTATCTTAACCGACGAGTAATCGCTCGACTCCGGATCCTGATAGCGGGCATTGGTAGTAATGACCGCATGCGCACGCGCTTTGTTGGAGGCGTTAGACGGATTTCCATCCGCTGGGATATATTTCGCCCAAAACACCAGCGAGTCAGGTTGACCCGCAAAAGCCGTGTTATAGCCGCTGTTGGACGGGTCGGAGAAGTTATAGTTCTTGGATCCGTCGGTAGCCGACGTGGCACCGGCATTGATCTGTCCGTTGGTGCAGTTACCGTTCGCCTTGGTTCCCAGCACCGTGTTCGACTGTAAGCGGGCACTGTGCGAACCGGTAGAACCCGGACGGGTCTCCGCGCTTTGCGTGAACTGATCGGTGTTACCATTCACAAAATATGCGAGCGAACCGGTAGCCGTTCCGAACGAGTGCCAGCCGGTAGGTTCGTTATTAGACCAGTTACCCTCGAAACCACCGTTAATGAAATCGTAGTTCCTATCCGTCGGCTGTGCCGAGAGGATGAACGAGGACTGCGGGATATTGACCCACACCTGATCCCCCGCCACACACGTCATGGTGTTGGGTTCTGTGCCCGGCAAGAGATATATCATCTCGCTCGTATATGCCGTGCCGTTGACGGTCAGCGTGCCGTTATAGACACCCGGCTCCGTTCCGGCACCCAAAGTCTGCGCAACTACTGCGCAGAGTATAGTCAGTATTGTACCTATCTTCTTCATTATTCTTTCCTCAAAATTATCTCCTACAGATTAATATTCATTCGACAAACAAACGTGCGAGGCGGAGCCAGTGCCATCGGACGGTAACTATACTCCGTATTCAGCAAGTTATTCACCAGGAACTGCATCTCTACGTGCTCTTGGAAACGAATAGAGCAACGCAGATCCATCGTGAAGATACCGGTATTATGCGTCATCCAGTAGTCATGCAGCGACAGGCCGTCTTCGTAGCCGAAGATGAACAGACGGGCATAGTCCATCAGATCCTGCTGCTCTTTCACACGCTCATCCACCATTAGGTAGTCCACTGCCAAGATCTTACTGCGGTACGACATGTTCACACCCAACGAGAACCATTTGTAGTTATAGTCAATAGTCGTTTTGAACGAGTGTTTGTTGCGGTACTTGAGGTACTTGGAGTCATTGGACTTGTTCTTCATCTGCAGCGGGTCGGTATAGGTCTTCTCCTGCTCGATGCGCGCTGCATTATCCAAATCCTCCGGTTCGGTGAACGTGTAACCGATGGAGTAACGGAGCGACATATCTTTCTTGATATCCACCATACCGGCGGTGCTCACTTCGGCACCGTAGATACGCGCATGACTGACGTTGACAAACTGCGCGCCGATGCCGATGCCGGCATTCGCAAGCGACTTGGTCTGCATGATGCCGTCTATCATGTTCTGCGCCTCGTCGATCACGTCGTACATGGAGTTGATCATCGAGTAGTCGGAGTTACGGAACAGACCGAACTGATACTCAATCATGTTGCGG
>JAFPGA010000099.1 GCA_017423085.1 Paludibacteraceae bacterium
AGGGAGTATTCGGTGACATCAGGTGCCATATTGTGCGCCTTTTTATAATCCTCTGCCGCTAATTCGTATTCACGCTGCTTATAGTGGTAACGTCCACGGGTAGCATAACCTTTAGGATTTTTCTTGTCTTTCTTGATGGCTAATTCATAATCAGCCAACGCTTTGTCATACTCCTGCACTTGCTCGTGAATCAATCCACGCAAACAATAGAGTGTTGCCAAATCGTAGTCACACTTCTTGTTCCAGAACTTGATCGCTTTGTCCGCATCAGCAAAAGCCTCCGTATATTCCTGCTGAGATGCATACGCAATGCAACGCATAGCATACGCAGCGGCTTCTTTGGGATTGGACTTGAGATGCTCCGTTGTATAATGAATTACCAAAGCGAAATCATCCTCAGACAATGCATCTTGAGCCATTTCCAAATTCGTTTGCGCATAGCTCAGCCCAAAGGCCATCAGCGCAAGGATAGATACAAATAATCGTTTCATAGTAATCGAAAAAATAATAGATTAATAAGATGAGGGAGTATAGGTAAAGGACATCCAGTTTGAATCCGTCAACTCTTTGTTAGGCGAAACGCTCTTGTTCCATAGTGTAACGAAGAACCGGATAGTACTTTTATATGACACATGCAGTTCACTATAAGGCATAAACATCGTAAAGTCACTGAAAGTGGAATTGTCGTAGGACGGTGTAAAATCCTTACCTACAGACACTTTACCGTCTGTCGTACGGTAACTGTCATTCCTATCCACCAACGGATTGCTGTTGCTATCATAGAAATAGGCAATAGCACGGCATTTTTTAGCATTAAGGTTCACCACTTCCATTTTGATATGAATACGCATTCCTTTTTCTCCACCTTCATACTTATTATGCTCCACCCATACGTCATGAATGGTTGCAGAAGGAGTATGGGCGGATGAATAAGAAGAGGAAGATGTGCTGCGGTTAGAAGCACCGGAATTGGACGTTCCGGTGCTCTGCGACCTTCTTGGAGCAGACTGTGACAAACTCACTTTTACCTCTTTATTGCCGTCTTCTGTCACAATCTTGAAGTAGTCTGTACGACTACTGGATGTCGTATTCTCATTTATCTTCACCACAAGCTGGTTTCCGCTACGCGTAACGGAATACATAGCGCCCGATCCAAACTTTATTTTCCAGGGTCTGTTTGAAGAGACCGTGATATACTCCGTAGTAGCAGAAGGACCGACTGAAAGCGATGTCCGAGAGAGTGTCAGTTTCGGACTCATGGCATCCTTCACATCCGCCATAAGAGAAGATACATTTCCGTACGACGAGCCGCATACAACGATCACATAATTGCACAAGTCTTTGGCTTTCTGATAGTTCCCATCGTCCAATGCTTCCCTTGCCTCCTGCAATGCCAAATCACAGTCGTCGTCCGCATATAGCGACACACAACCGAGCAGCATCACACACGCACAGAATAGTATATAAATGGTATGTTTCATGTTACAAATCATTTAACAATTCATTGAGTTGGTTTCTTCTTTCCAGATTGAGTTGCTTGACTCTGGAGCCTTCCGGTGCAATATTATACCGGCGATTAGCCTCTCTGTAAAGATCATCTAACTTGATTTTAAGTGCATTACGATTTTCGTCCGCCACATATCTTGGCACTTTGTAGTGTTCGTTAGTCTCTATTTCAGCAATGTGTAACACGCATTGTTTGGCACTATCCAGCGCATTTATATGGTCCCAATCAGCGGCAGCCATATAGCCATCAAAAGCCTGACATGTCTCAAAATGCTCACTGGCCAACCGGTCACTCATTTTACTCATGTTGATGAAATAAAGAATCACACCTCCGGCTGCACCGCCAACTCCTATCAGGAAGAAAAGGACCAATAACACCCATAACCAAGCTAACGATTTTTTCTTTTTCGGTGGAACCGGCGGCGTTTCAACAGGAGTATCAAAACGTTGTGTGGCTCTTCCTACTGGCGGTTCCTCTTGCTCTACTGTTTTCTCCTCTACTGTCAGCAAGTTATAATCAACAGGTATAGATGCCGGATCTTCCGCCCATTTCATTAAGTCTTTGGCAAAAGGACGGTCCCAAGTCTCCTTGCTCAGCATCTTATATACTGTATACTTGAGTGCATCGGATACGTCTGCGGTTATAAGCGGTATATCGGCACCACCTTTTTGCAAACCTCCTCCTACTTCCGTAAAAGGCACTCCACCCTCTATCAGTTCATACACCATTGCTCCGAACGACCATATATCGCTTGCTTTGGTCGGTGCCGGTTGACGAGAGAAACGCTCAGGAGCCATGTAAGCAGTCGTACCGCCGGAGACACTTCCACCAACGACGCTTTTCCTTAATGTACTACGCGCACGTGTAGAGATACCAAAATCAGTAATGACATAATTATTGAACTCATCGATGAGGATATTATCCGGCTTGATGTCTTGATGCACCACATCCCTGTCATGCAGATAAGCCAATCCTGCAGATACATCATGAATCACATGCCATATCTCCTTTTCGGACATTTTACCGATTTTGCCGGAAAGAGAACCCTGTGAGCAGTAAGCCATGATGAGATAAGGCATCTCATTGTATGTATCGACGTGTGTGGGTTTTAGCAAGTTGGTATGATTGAGGTCAAACACATTCGCCAACTCACCACAAAACTCCTGCAAACCGTTCGCATCCATTCCTTGTCCCGGAGCATAGATCTTAAGGGCTATCTGGAGATGCGTCCAATTGTCTTTTGCTTGCCATACCTCACTAAACCCGCCTCGACCTAATAATCGCTCCAGTTGATAGCGATTGGCAAATAATGTATTCTCTTGTAATTGCATAGTGATGGTATTATGATTTAACATCGGAAGAATCGCCTATATGCAGTGGCGCAGGGGCAGGAGTGCTAACAGGAACTTCTGTAGCAGCCGGTGCTGCAGGAGTGACGGGAGCTTCCGGAGCGGCAGGTGCTACCGGGGGCTCCGATACAACGGGCACTGTTTTTACCTGTACATCCTGATCTTCATGTCGTTCAGGCTGTGCCGGTTCTGTACCGGTTGCCGGTCTTGCCACAGGTTTGACAGCGGGAGCATCCGTAGGCTTGTCTATCGGCGTGTCAGCCGGTTCAACCGCAGGGTTCTCTTCTGCCGGAATCTCCGGTTCTATCAATGTGCTGTCTGCCGTTGGTACCGGTGTCTCTTTTACCATTTGGTATTTCCACATGTTATAGCCAAGATAAGCAAGACCTAACAATAGGATAACGATAATTCCACCCAATGCGATTTTGAGGTTTTTGTTCCTCCGTTGAAGTGCAGCGGCATTTCCGTCAATGGCTGCCGCCGGCTGAACGGTCGGCTCGGCCGTTATTTGCAGTTGTGGCTTGGATTGAGGAGACATAACAGCTGCACCGGACATCACTTGTGCCAGAACAATAGTCACATTGTCATGCCAACCAGCCGCTTCGTCTGCCTCCCACAGCGCATCACGACACTCCTGGAGAGAAGTACGGTGCTGTGCCATAACCGCTTCTATCTCATTATCTCTCAAACAACCGCACAACCCGTCACTACATAAAAGAAGTATATCATCCTTATAAAGATCATACTCTTGGGTATCCGGACGTGCTTTGCCGCGCGGGTCGCCTAACGAGCGGGTAATGATATTATTATTCGGATGATCAAACGCCAATTCCTCTGTCAGTTTGCCGGCATCCACCAGTTCCTGCACATACGAATGGTCGTGCGACAAGCGTTCCAAGCCGTTCGCCGGATTATAGCGATATGCACGACTGTCACCACACCATCCGACATACGCCTTGGCACCGAGCATCCAAACCAGCACAATGGTGCTGCCCATTCCCTCATGTTCAGGATTGAGATGCCCCTCCTCCTTGATAGCGGCATCAGCAGCTTGGATGGCTTCCGTGATAAAATGCCGGATAGCGGAAGAAGACGCAAGCACCTTCTCAGTAATGAACTCTTTGGCAAAAGCCTTCTTAATGGTATCCACTGCAATAGCAGATGCCACCTCTCCGGCATTCATTCCGCCCATACCATCACAGACGACCAGCAATGCACCTTTGTCGCCCAGATCCAGCGTCTTATCCGCAGTGAATCCCCAGCTACCGGTTGCCAAATCCTCACTGATTTGATAATTATCCTCGTTGTTGGGTCGTCCGGCAGCCTCACAACGGGCAGCCAAGCGAATTATCAGATTTTCTTTCATTACAATGCATTTTTATTACTTGACAGCAGCTATAGGAACTACGATACCTGTCGAGCGACCGCGGCCGGCAGAAACAAGACCGACTACGATTAGGTCATCGTTGGTTGATGTAGCAAAGACCGGTCCACCCGAGTTACCATGCTCAAACGTAGTGGCTGTGGTAAGGATGCACTTGTTCACCAAACCCTCACGTGCAACCACAGCTTCGCTGTATATCGGGTGAATGTCTGACGAGGAATTTGCACCAAGACCGAATGGATAGCCGAGAACGGTCAGTTTCGCCTGAACCGGCAACTTGGTGGACAGCGTGTTATTATACGGCAGACCTCCGCTCAAACTGGTACGATAATATGCCCAATCAAGGTCGTCATCTTCCGGAATACGGATTTCGTCACCGCTATAGCTATATACCTTGTCTGACGAGCGGTCGACAACGACTTGCTTCGACGTAAACGCTATATGCTGTCCGGTTGGCGAATAGGCATCAATATAACATACGGCATCACCTCCTCCATGCACGATGGCATTACAGATAAGACTGAACTCATCCTCTTCACTGCTCGGGTACATCCAAGGCTCCACCACATGGCGCGCCGTAATGAAACGACCGTCATCAAGCAGGAAGCCTGAACCGGTACCGATATTCTCATACGTACGCGAATCACCTTCATACGAGAGCACAATCTTGCTGATCTTGACAAAATAGACTTGCGGCTCACAAGCTGCAATGGTTTTGTTGGAGGTCGTAGAACCCGTCACACGCGGAGTAGTCCCTTCAGCCGGAACGGCTGCGGGCGGAGCCTGGATATCCTTGATACGTCTCTTCAGTGCCGCATTGTCCTTTTTCACATTCTGTATTTCCTCCATCATGGCTGCACTCTCCGCTTCGTGTGCAGCTTGGATTGAATCCGCTTCATGCTGCATCTGCTCTATCTGCGCAGCGGTCATTTTCTCCCGTTTCACATCGCTCAAATGATCGAGCACGCCATAGGTGACACCACCTGCTATCAACAGTGCAATCACCGCTCCCATCACTGCCATCGCTGCCTTATACGGACGAAGTGCCTGTTCACGGAACAATGAGAGACGACGGCTCAAGCCGATACTGCCCGTCTTGGCTTTGTTTCCGGTCGGAATGATAAAGCCCAGTTTCGGTCCATTGACAGACAGTTGGATCTCATCACCGTTTTGCAGATACCACTCTTTCTGAACGGGATGACCGTTTAGAAAAGTGGTATTGGTTTGGGATAACTGTATCAGTTTCCAGTTGTCTCCATCGCGCACGATAGCAGCATGACGACGGCTGACCGTTTGGAACGATTCATCGAACTGCACTTGACATTTGGAGTCACGACCGAGTTCAATCTGATCTACTATAATCTCCTGCGCTTCACCGGCTTTGTGGTATTTGGATGACACTTTGTGCTCAAGAATGTAATATGTACGACCGGAGCCGTTGAACACAGAACTGAGACCCGCGCCTACCGAACCGCTTAATGAGCGTTTATACGCTTGCGTTGCTTGTGCCATGATATCAATTGTTTATAGGATTAATAGTCTATATGATTGATCAGGTACTCTATCCAGTCCAGGATATCCGTAATTCCGACAAAAATACCCAGAGAGGTGAGAACAATCGGCATAATGATTACATTGACGATAAAGAGGATTGTTCCGACAATAAAGAATATCAGACCCACTCTATCCCATACTCTCTGCTTATCCTCATACTCTTCAGCGGAGCCTTTAAACTTGTTCCACGTCCAACGGTGACCTCTTACACCGAGCATGATACGTATTATCAGCGCAGCCGGCCATACAAAAATATCCACTAATATTACCAGTATTGTCCCGATAATAGGAATTGCATTCAGTAACTGTGGGAAAATAATTAATGCCGGTACGGCAAGCGGCCAATATACTCCGTTAAACGCTGCATAGACCCAACTCAAACCGAAACCACCCCAGCTCCATTTATCCACAATCGCCGGTTTCTCTTTCTTCTTGGCTTCTGCTTTCGGAGCAGACTGATGAGCAGAGGGTACTTCTTCTACTTCAATTTCCACTACCGGATCTTCTACAGGTTCAGCAGGAACATCGGCAAGCAGTTTCTCCACTTGTGCCATATCCAATGCGTACTTACGACCAAGCGTGATCGTATCGCTCATCACAATGTGACATGATTCGTTGAGCACCTTAGTGCCGTTGACATACGTACCGTTGGCACTGTGATCAGTGAGCGTGTAGGTCTTTCCTGTACGCTCGATGGTTACGTGACTTCCACTGACAGTTGTGTACTGCGAGGGAACTACGATAGATGCTGTTGCATTTCTTCCGATGGTAATTTGATTCATACATGTAATTATTTTAATGATTAATATTAATATGCTTCAACACGGAGCTTGGTATCTCCGATGGAAATAATGTCTCCGGCTTGGATAAAGTATCCGTCCGGTGTTACTTCCTTGGCGTTGACGAATGTACCGTTCATTGATCTTTTCCAGCCGTTCGGGGCTGTTTTGTCCCACTGTCCGTCGCGAATGAACCATTGGTTCGATGCGATTTCACATTCAAACGTGCAGTGTCGGCGGGATATATAACAGCTGTGAGTTTCCACGACAGGAATAGTATTCTGCACGGATATATCGTTACGTCCCATAGTCACTATTCCTCCCGTTTGCAATCCAAGCTTGGTAAGGTCATATGTCTTGCCGTACTCTTCGCCTTGCATGATACGCAGCAAATAGCCGCGGATGATTTCCGGAATGATGAGACCGTCATTGCGATCGTTTCGGTCAAAGACTTGCGCGCCGTTGATAGCCGGCAGCATTGCCATCACTTCATCAACCGACTGCAGACGCTTATGAAAATCCGGTTGCAGACATCCCTCTATCACAGGCAGGTACATCGTACCATATCGCGATACCGTCAATGCGCTTCGATTCCACCTACCCTCTTTTCCGGCTTTGAGATACAACACCAGTTCGTTCTCATCGTTGAGCGTACCGAAAGGCAGATTACCGGTGAGCAACTGGTACATCATCACACCGAAAGAGAATATATCCGTTGTCGGCAGTACAGTGGCATCACGATGCGGACTGACCTGCTCGGGTGGCATGTAAGCATACGTACCGAAAATCTGCTGCGGACGGCCTAAGATGTTACGCTCCGTCATGCGCTTGTTACGGTCACCCGATATACCGAAATCCGTTAGAGCTACCGTTCCGTCATCCTTGATGAGCACATTCTCCGGCTTAAGGTCACGATGCACTTTTCCGCACTGATGAAGCGCTTTCAGTCCCATTAACACCTGCTGCCCTATCAAGTTCCAATCCGTGTTCTTGGGCGCACCGGTCAGGTCGCCGTTGGGACAGAACTCCATCAGTATATACGGATTACCGCCCACAAAACCATGCCCGACCGAGTGCACCAGATACGGGCTCTCGATACGTCCCGTCTGGTACTCCATCTCAAAGCGGTCCGCCAGCTTCTGGCGAATTTCAGGATGTACCTCCCATAGTTTGAGCACCTTGAGCGCATAGATGCGTCCGGACGGGTCGGTCACTTTGAACACAATGCCAAAAGCACCTTCACCCAGACACTTGGTCACCGTATAACGGTTGTCTATACGTTGCCCTACACCAAATACGCACCGCTCAACCATGAGGCTTACTTGTCTGCGTGGAAAATATACTGACGATTACCCATCAGCACCACATCGCCTTCCTTGAGAACCGCTTTACTGTTGACATGAATGAACGTCGTCTGCTGCGCACTCTTGTCCTCGATAAACCACTGACCGTTCTCGAACGACAGTGTGGCTTGGATTTTGGACGTGATAGTCGGGTTGTTCGGATCAAGATTATCACGGTTGAGGTCATGCGTTTCACCTCTTAGGCTGAGTGTGTCTGGTGTCGGCGTTCCTTCCTGTGCTATAGGTTCCAACGAACAGGCAGCACCTGCTGACACTTTGACCCACGGATTCACCGTACCAGTACCAACCGGTTGTTGGGCTGCCGAAGCTTCACTGACTGTTGCAGTGGCATGACAATTCGGACATACTTGCACACCCGGGCGCAAAGGATAACCGCATTTAGGGCAGAAACTGCCGCCTTCTTTTACCGGCTCACTCGGGAACGCAACAGCCTCGTTCACTGTCTTGTTGAAGTTCTGAACTGGAGCTGCAGGAACCGCCTGATACGGCATTCCGCCTTCTAACGCAGTGCCGCACTTTTCACATTTCGTGAGGTTATCGGGATTTTCCCATCCGCAGTTTTTACAACGCATAGTAATTCAAATTTATAGGTTAATGTATTCAAAAATGTACTTTTAATGTAATTTCGCGACAAAATTACATAAAAAAATTGACATATGCAAATAAAAAACAGAAAAAAGACACAAAAAGTCGCTCGGGTCTTGCACAATTCATAAAAAAGCAGTACTTTTGCGGTCAAAGCAACAGCATACCAGCTCGGTTTCTCCGAGCCGGCATCATTCTGTCGTTTTTTCAAACGTGTCACAGGAACCACTCCACAGCAGTTCCGTAGTGACTTTAACAACTCTCAAACTGTTTAAGGAAACGGACGTCGTTCTCGGAGAACAGACGCAGGTCTTTGACGCGATACTTGAGGTTCGTGATACGCTCCACGCCCATACCGAATGCGTAACCGCTGTACTCTTTGCTGTCGATGCCGCATGCCTCGAGCACGTTGGGATCCACCATACCACAGCCGAGGATCTCTACCCAACCTGTTCCCTTGCAGAACGAACAGCCGGTTCCGCCGCAAATGTTGCAGCTGATATCCATCTCGGCACTCGGCTCCGTGAACGGGAAATAGGACGGACGAAGACGTATCTTGGTCTCTGCGCCGAACATCTCTTTCGAGAAATACAGCAACGCCTCGCGCAGGTCAGCAAAGCTGACATTCTTGTCGATATACAGTCCCTCTACCTGGTGGAAGAAACAGTGTGCACGCGCGGAGATAGCTTCGTTACGATACACACGTCCCGGGCAAAGCACGCGGATAGGCGGTTTCTGGCTGGTCATGACGCGGGTCTGAACGGATGAAGTGTGTGAACGCAGCAGCACGTCGGTCGGCTTCTGTACGCCGACTTCTTTCTCAATAAAGAACGTATCCTGCATGTCACGTGCCGGATGCTCGGGTGCAAAATTGAGCATACCATACACATGTTTGTCATCCTCCACCTCCGGTCCCTGCGCGATCGTGAAACCGATGCGGGAGAAAATATCCTCTATCTCCTCACGAACCAGCGAGAGCGGATGACGCGTACCTAATGCAATCGGATCCGGCGTACGGGTCAGGTCCAAGCGCTCGCTGACGGCTGACTGCTGATTGCTGATAGCTTCCCGCAGTTCACCGATACGTCCCTCTGCCTCTTGGCGCAGGGCGTTGAGCAACTGTCCCAACTCACGTTTCTCCTCATTCGGCACGTTGCGGAACTCATTGAACAACGCGGTGATCTCACCTTTCTTGCTGAGATATTTGATACGCAGTGCTTCCAGTTCCTCCGCATTCGTTGCTTGCATTCCTTGCACTTGTGTCAACAAGGATTGTATATTGTCTTTCAATGCCATAAAGCGTCAATTTTCAAAATCGGCTGCAAAGGTACAACTTTTTTGTGACATACGCAAATAAATTCAGCCAAATCAGCAATTTTTTTTCTACTAAAATTTGCATATATGCAAAATTTTTACTACTTTTGCAGCGCAAAATATGTTGAACCATGAGAAAAGCACTATTTTTCGTATCTTTAATGATTGGATTGGCAGGATGCCAACAGAGTAGTAACATCGCTTCCCGGATAGCCGGAAGCCAGCCTGTTATGCCGGTTCGTATGACGAGCGACACGATGCATGTGGAGTTGACGGATTATCTGCCGGTGCTGTACGGCGACACCACGTTGTGGGAAGGTCTGCAGTGGACAACGGGCGAAGCGATCGAGTGTCTGAACCTCAGCGGCACGCCGCAAGTAGTCCGCGCGATGAACATCGTGAACCGCGACCGCTCGATTCACGCAATCTCGTTCCAAGACAAGAACGGCAGTTTTGCGATCCCTGTTCTGCCCAACAAACCCGTTCGTCCGGGATTAGTCTCGCTGGGCTACGCGGACGGCGTGCTGCGCGTCGGTTTTGTCGATAAGGTGGCGAACCCGAGTCTGGAAGCATATGTACAGAACACCCTCATTGACCACAACCTGTGGCAAGCACAAGAGGACGGGACATGGACGCTGGATTTGACAGCCATCAGTCATCAGTTATCAGCCTTCAGCGGTCGCAGCCACTTGCGGGTGTTTGCGGAAGATGAGACTTATCTGTACAACGATCTGTTGTTGCCGATGCAAGACGGCGAGATCATCACCGATGCGGCACAGCTCAACCGCCATGACCAGCAGACCCAGGTTCTGTACTCGCTGATGATTGACCGTTTCTACAACGGCAACACCGCCAACGACTGGAAGATGAACAGCCCCGAGGTGCTTGACATCGTCGATTATCAGGGCGGAGACCTCGCCGGTATTACCGCCAAGATAGCAGAAGGCTACTTCGACCGCTTGGGCGTTAACACACTGTGGATCAGCCCTATTACGCAAAACCCGTGGGACGCTTGGGGCTGCTATCCGTTCACTAACGGCAATAAATACGACGCATCCAAGACCTACACCAAGTTCAGCGGGTATCACGGATACTGGCCCATCTATGCGACCCGGTTGGACAGCCGCTTCGGTACGCCGGACGAGCTGCGCACCTTATTGGATAGCGCGCACGCGCACGGGATGAACGTGGTGCTCGATTATGTAGCCAACCACATGCACATCAACTCCCCCACCCTGAAAGAGCACCCCGACTGGCATACGGACTCGATCCTACCCGACGGACGACGTAACTTCGAGTTGTGGGACGATGCACGTCTGACGACTTGGTTTGACAAACATATCCCGACACTGGATCTGGAGCGCGAAGATGTTTGCGAAGCGATGACGGACAGTGCACTGTACTGGCTGGAGAACTACGAGTTGGACGGTTTCCGCCACGACGCATGCAAGCATATACCCGAAGGATACTGGCGCATGTTAGGACAGAAGATCGCTACCCGCTGGCCGGATCGTCCGATCTGGATGATCGGCGAGACCTACGGCAGCCCGCAACTGATTGGCAGTTACATCAAATCCGGTATGCTGAATGCCCAGTTCGATTTCAACGTCTATTTCACAGCACGTGAGGCGCTGTGCGGGTTAACGGGCATGAACGCGGTGCTGGACAACGAACTCACCTCGCTTGCCACCTATGGTGCACACCACACGATGGGTAACATCAGCGGTAACCATGACCAGATACGTTTCGCATCCATCGCGGGCGGAGCCATTGACATACACAGCCAAGGCAAAGAGGAAGGCTGGACCCGGGAGATCGGTATCGGCGACGCAGAGACAGCGTACAAACGTGCACTGCTGATGGAAGTGCTCAACATCACCCTGCCCGGTGTGCCCTGTATCTACCAGGGTGACGAGTACGGCGAAGTGGGCGGTAACGACCCCGATAACCGTCATATGATGCGCTTCGACGGACTGAACGAAGAGGAAGCGAAGATGCGTGCCAAAGTAGCTGAACTGATTCATATGCGTCGTCAATCGATGCCGCTGCTCTACGGTGATTTCATTCCGATGGAGAGCAACGAGGATGTGATCTCGTATAAGCGCGTCTATCTGGGTCAGAGCGTGACCGTGACGATTGACCGAAAGAACCTCACGTATGAGATAATTAAAAATTAAAAATTATATACTATGAAGAAAGCATTCTTTTTTGTACTGGCGGCAGTGGCACTGATGAGTTGTGCGCCTCAAGAGCAAACCGAGTTGCGTCACCCCCAATGGGCGTACGACGCTACCATCTATGAGTTGAACACCCGCCAAGCCACACCGGAAGGTACGTTTGCAGCTGCTGAAGCGCTGCTGCCGACCCTCAAGGAGAACGGTATTGACATCATCTGGGTGATGCCGTGTCAGCCGATTGGCAAGATCACCCGCAAGGGTACGCTGGGCAGTTACTACTCGATCATTGACTACTGCGCGATTAATCCCGAGTTCGGTACCCGCGCGGACTTTGAGCATTTCCTGAGCGAAGCGCATAAGTTGGGCTTCAAGGTAATCCTCGACTGGGTGGCTAACCACACGGCACCGGACAGCGAGTGGACCAAGAACGAGGGCTGGCACTATCGCGACAGTCTGGGTAACCTGATGGTTCAATACGATTGGACCGATATCTCCAAACTGAACTACGACAACCAGGACATGCGCAATGAGATGCTCAAAGCGATGCACTGGTGGATGGACAGCATTGGTATTGACGGTTTCCGCTGCGACGTAGCGGGTGAGGTACCGACCGATTTCTGGAACTGGGCAATGGGTGACCTGCGTCAGACTCACCCCGACATGTTCACGTTGGCTGAAGACGAGGACAAAGCAGACGAGCTGACCGAGACCGCATTCGACATGTACTACGGCTGGACGCTGCACCACATCATGAACGAGGTGGCACAAGGCAAGAAAGGTGTGGAGGATCTGTGGGCATATTTTGCCAAGGCAGACACGACCATTCGTCCGGAAGCGATTCGCATGAACTTCATCACCAACCACGATGAGAACAGTTGGAACGGCACCGAGCAAGAACGTATGGGTGATGCAGTGAACCTGTTTGCCGCTTTCTGCTATGTCGTACCGGGTATGCCGATGATCTACACCGGTCAGTTGAGCGGTAACCACCACCGTCTGGAGTTCTTTGAGAAAGACCTGATTGATACGGACGAAGCGTTTGCGCAAGCTGCTCTGTACAGACGAATGAACACGCTGCGCGAGAACAACAAAGCGCTGTTCAGTCCGGAAGCCGGTGCTCCGATGCTCCGTATCCCGGCAGACAACGAGGCTGTGTTCGCATGTGTACGTCACAAAGAGTGCAAACGCTGCTCGAACACTGTGTTGGCTGTGATGAACATGAGCGGCGAGGAACAGACCGTTACGCTGGATCTCACCGGCTATGAAGGCACTTACAAATGCTTAGGCGGCAGAGAGCACGAACTGGAAGCAGCACAGACCTTCACCCTCAAACCGTGGGGATTCAAGATTTTTGAAAAGTAAAGCTATCAGCCGTCAGCCATCAGCTGAATGCTGAATGCCAAAAATAAATCCCGAACGCACTGTTCGGGATTTATTTTATGCCATAGCTCCGTTGACCTGTATCACTTGTCCGGAGACGTAGGACGAGAGGTCGCTCGCCAGGAAGAGTGCCACTTTGGCTACTTCCTCCGGTTCCCCACCCCTGCGCATCGGAATGAGGGACAGGAATTGCTTGAGAATATCTTCGTTCAGTGCTTTGGTCATGTCCGTCAAGATGAATCCCGGTGCGATGGCGTTGGCACGG
>JAFPGA010000100.1 GCA_017423085.1 Paludibacteraceae bacterium
CGGCAGTCAGTATGGATGCTACCTTATGTTTGCTTCCTGTGTCTGTGTCAACGGGGAAGCAATGCTTTTTATGGGTAACGGTGGCATCGGCAAATCGACGCTGTGCTTAAACCTGATGAAACAAGGTGCTTCCTACATGGGAGACGATATGGTGTTGGTGTATCAAGAGGGAGAACAACTGATGACAGGTGCATTGCTATTCCCGCTTAAGTGCTATACAAGCAAGGTACAAGCCCGCAAGAATATAGTGGACGGAGTATCGCTGTCACAACAGCGCCCTCTATTGGCTGTTCCGTTGAAACACATATATCTTCTTCATCGGGACGAATCTTTGACAACCGCCTCGTCGGAACCGGTGAAAAGCGAGATACGGTTTGAGCAAATAATCAAAAAGACAAATAAGGTCAATACACATGCGGACGGACGGCATTTTTTCAGCACTATATCTTATATTAGTGATACGGTTCCGTTCTGCCATTTGTACTATGGGGATTGTAACCAAATAACTACTTCATTCTTTATTGACAATGACCCGAGATGAAATTAAAACATTGTTGGACAGTCAGGAGATTGAGTTCCGGCGTGTGGCTATTGATGCAGTAGTCATGTCTTTTCCTATATATGCGGACTTGTTTTTCTCTGCATTCCAAAAGGATGATGCCTTCGCTGTACAAATGGCAGATGCTGCCCGGCAGTGGATGCCTGTTTTGCGAGACGGATATGACGAGTCGGTGATCCCGTTTGACGGGTCCGTGCAATATACATCGTTCGGTACGATGGCGGCATCGTATTCGGTCTTTCTGCAAGAGATGCACAACTATCTTGCCGGATTGGATAAGCCAACGGCTCAGAAGACCATCAATACACTATGGCATCATTTTCCGGGATTGAGAATTGACCTGAAGGGGAAAACCGTTAATCCGAAACCCGAAGAACACCGGCAGTTGATGGTCTTTGTTACCGGAAACTGCAATCTGCATTGCCCATATTGTTTTTCCAAAGAGCTGAAAAGAGCCTCCATCTCAAAAACTGACATGACGCGTGTTTTGTCTTGGGCGCAACGTCAGCATGTGCAGTCCCTGCTTCCATGCGGTGGAGAACCCTTGTTGTATGAGAATATGGATTGGCTGATTCGCGAAGTGGAGCAGAGAGGAATGAAGATGTATTTTGCAACTAATCTAAGTGTGCCTTTACCGCAGATCATAATGAATGGGGATACCGACTGTATCGAACAGTTGCATGTGCATCTCACCAATGAACTCTTCCACAACGAACGTCTCATGTCCACTTTCCTCAATAATCTGCGTCTATGCAGGGAGAATGGCATTGATATTATTCTGCGCGGAAACATCTTCGGAGATGATACGGAAGAACATTATAATGAATGGTTCCGGATAGCCAAGGCGCATGGAATTAATGCCCTCAATGTGGCATTCACCATTCCGAGCCACACGGGTAGCAATAGTTTTGTACATATTGAAGCAATTCAGGCAATGATACCGCGTTTGAAGCGGATTCTGGAGCAAGGAAGGGAAGACAATATACGGGTTTCCCTTGCAAAGCCTTTGCCGTTATGTGTATTTCCGGAGGACTTGGCGACAGATATCCTTTTGCACGATATGAATGCCGCATTCTGTAATGTCTATGAAGATGAAGGTATGCATAATCTGTCTTTATCTACAGACTTGCGTTTCTCTCCGTGTCTTGGGGTGGATGAGCCAAGTGTGCCTTTTGCCGACGACCTCAACTGGGAAAACTTGCGTAGTATTTTTGGCCCTGCCGTCCATGAGATGCAGTCCCGACCGCTATTGGATCGTTGCAGCAACTGCTTCCTGTATGACCGGCGATTATGTCAGGGATCATGTTTGTCCTATAAACAAGATAGTAGAAAGGGAGGAGTGAGATGCGCCGATTAACTGCCAGAATTCAGAAGTGGTGTCGATCGTTAGAGGGGAAGTATCTGCGTCCTGGCTATGAACCGAATCTTCCTGATTCCATCAATATAGAGACGGCGAGTGTATGCAATCTGCGCTGCTCTTGTTGTCCGCATGGTATCCGGAGTGTGTCCATGCGCAAGCAAGGTATCATGAGCCCGGATACTTTTCGTCGCGTGCTGGACAATATAGACATCCCGGTAAAGCGCGCTTATTTGCATTTGCATGGAGAACCATTTCTAAATCCGCATCTGGTGGAGTTTGTGAACGAATTGACTCGTCGGCAGATTGCTGTGAATCTGTATAGTAACTGTACTGTCATTGACGAACTCCGGCTGGACGAGTTGCTCAACGCAAAGCGTGTGACCATCAATTTCTCTGCCGACTTGCTTGGGAAGGAATACTATGAGAGTATTCGAACCGGTGCGCATTATGATGAGACTTTAACCAAATTGGATTCCATCAACGAGGTGTTTGTCCGTCATAAGATGTTTTTTAATATCATCGTTATATTGGACAGTAGTTATGTCAGCCGGATAGACGAAGTGGTTGACGAATGCGAGAAGCTGTATAAACGCTATTCACAGTTGAACGGCATTCTGATGGGAAGCCGTTTCCCATGGCCGCGTCTGGCAGAGACCGGTGATTTGGTCGGGCATTTAGGAAAAGGACATCAGCGTTGCACACATGCTTTTGAGGGCTTGAGCATCTTATGGAACGGAGACGCGACCATGTGCAGTTTTGATTATACAGGCGAATGTGTGGTGGGCTCGCTGCTTAATGACACTTACAGCCATGTGTTCAATAACAAGGCCGCACGTCATTTCCGAATGCAACATTGGCGTCACAAAGATAATGAACTGCCCTTATGCAGCCAGTGCATATTGGATCGGTATATGCCGACATCCGTAGCGTTGCACAGGGCATCTTTTTTAAAAAAAGAGGATCATGAAAAGAGACGGAGCATCGAATCGTTCTTCCGGATTTGATACGTTCTCGCGCGACAGCTTGCGACGGGAATGGAATATCCTGAAGTTCGCTTGGCAGATGGCTAAGCGTTACCACTTTCTCCTGCTGGTGGTCATGCTGATGGAGATCGTTATCGGTCTGTTCCCTTCTGTAGCCATCTATGTGTTTCAGGATGCAGTTAGCGGGGCAGGGCACGATATCGTAAGTTTGGTGACCCGGGAGAATTGTGTGTTCGTTATTCTGTTCTTGGTTGTATATCTTCTGCTGCAGAAAGGAGTCAGCGTCATTACCGCATTCGCTATCATTGATGTGGAGTATAATATCCGCATGAAATATCTGTCAAAGATACTGGCTTTCCCGATAGATACGATATCCGGACATCTGGACAACCGATCGGCTTTCAGCATGACGCAAGAAACAGCCATGACAAGCGGCTTGATTCCTATGATTTACCGCTCTTTCCTACGGGCGCCTGTCACCATTATTTCTGCAGTGGTGGTGCTGTTTCTTATATCCTCCCGTACGGTGGCGTTGGTGGCGCTTATGTTAGGTGTGGTGGTCGCGATCAGTCTGTTGATGAGACGTAGGCTGAAACAATTTCACCGCGAACAATATGATGCCACCAGTTCGTTGTTGCAATATTTCAACGAATGGTTGTCCGGACACAGGATTTTTCATGTATATGGGGCAGAGAATTTCTATAAAAGGAAAATGACTTCCACTTTTGAGAAGATCTCCGATGTCAGCAGAAGACACAAATTGTTTGGCACGGCTCAGTCTATATTGGTGGAATTGCTAACCTATACCGCTGTGATTTTGTTTGTGGTGTATTTATCGGATGGAGACGGCTATATAGATGTCGGTATTGTGTTGTCCTTTCCTGCTGTAATACTTCTCATTCGCAGCGAAATCATCAAACTGGTTGAGGGATACCAGCAACTGGCGAATACGGAGAGTTCGGTGTCCCGTTTGCAACTGGTCCTGCAAATGGAGGCACCGGCGGATTCCGGCAGCACCTGGAATGAAAAAATAGAAACCATTGGACTTAACGACCTGTCCTACTGGTATGATTCACCGGACAAGCAGGGTAGTCAATCCGAACGTACCACTATTCTGGAGCACGCTAATCTGACTTTCTCCAAAAGTCGTCTCAATGTAATAACAGGTCCGAACGGAACGGGAAAGAGTACTACCATCAACCTTATTCTGGGTCTGTTGAAACCCCAAGAGGGCACCATCTGTTACAACGGGAAAGATATCAGCGATTATACCAATGCATCACTCCTTGCCCAGTTTGCAATTGTCGAGCAGGAACCGTTTATTTTCCAAGGTACTCTTTTGGACAATATTACCTTGGGACGTGAAATCTCAGACGAAGCGGTGCGGCAGTATCTTGCTGATTATGCATTGGAATATTTGATTGGCGAATCAGGTGATTTGTCATTGCGCATTGGAGCTAAAGGACGTGCGCTGTCATCGGGCGAGAAGCAGCGGCTGGCGCTCATACGTGCTTTGATAGGTGAACCCTCGGTCATTATCTTGGACGAACCGACAAGCAATATTGATTATGCCACAGCGGCAATGATCAGAAAGAGCATGAACGAACTGGCGAAGCAGCGACTGGTGATTTGTGTTAGCCATGACCCAGAGATGATAGCGGACCAAGACTGTAATCTGTTTCAAATAGCGAATGGAAACTACATACAACGATAATACGATGGATGTTCAGCGGCAGGTACAAGCGCTTATCTGCCTGAAGGCGTTTGACACCCTCTGCTCCAGGGCGCAAAGACCATGCCGGATAGTTCCGCTAAAGGGCATTGACCTGATGCGGTTTCTATATGCCGATACCTTGGACCGCGAGCTGAAAGATATCGATTTGCTGGTTCTTCCTGCGGATCATGCACAGGATTTTATTCAAATTCTGCTTGCAGACGGTTACAGGGCGGAGTTTCCTCATGCGCTGGATAAAGCGGTGCTGGACAACAAGAAAAAAGTATCAATGCTTGCCCCGTCGGAACGCATGCCTAATGTGGATGTGCATCTGGCATTGGTCACGAAGCGTTTCTTTTCCGATACCATCAATGGCTTTAATCGGGACGCCCTGTCCCGTGTGCAGCCGGTAAATGAAGTGGTGTCCGTGCTGGATAATGTGGACCGATGGCTGTTTTTGGCGGCACACCTTGCCTTCCATTTTCTGGAAGGAGACAAATGGTACCGAGATTTGGCTTTGCTGCTGGAGCGTATGGACGGACAAGAGATAACAACTCTCCTTGACAGAACCAAACAGTACCATTTGGAGCGGGTGGTCGGAGCTGTCTGCATGCGGATGCAGTCCAATTATCCGGATGTAGCAAAGCGTATCAACAGTACGCAGTTATTGGCGGACCAAAGCGGAAAGCGTTTTATCCGATATATGGGCTTCATCGCTGCGCACCCGAGCAGGGTCGGGCATGGGGTGAGACCTGCACGCTACTATTGGGAGTTTGTCTTTATTAGTGAACCCAAGCAGCAGCGCCGCGCATTCCTGTCGTTGCTGTTGCCGTCTATTGCCACTATTCAGAATCTGTATCGTTGCCGTGCCATTTCTGCGGTGTTGATGTATGTGCCGCATTTGTTGATGAATATGCTAGGCGTGCTGCTTTTTTATGCACAATACTTCATTCGCTCTTCCGTACATGATAGATAAATGCATCCGACATATTACTTTCCGGATTCTGTTGCTTCTTCCTGTTATGATAGCCGGTTTGACGGCATGTAACAGAGATATGGAGCCGAGTCCGTATAGCATACAATACACCGATTCAACGATAGTGGTCAAGGTCAAAGGGGCTTCCTTCACGATGGTGAAGGTGGAAGGCGGTACATTCGAGATGGGAGCTACACAAGAGCAGGGAACGGACGACCCCGATGCAGAGGAGTACCCTGTTCACACCGTCCATGTGTCCACCTTTTATATTTGTCAAACGGAAGTGACGCAGGAGTTGTGGTATTCCGTAACGGGCAATAATCCCTCACTGATGCCGGGCGACAAGAGACGGCCTGTCGATTGTGTCAAATGGGATATGTGTCAGGAGTTCATAGCGGCGCTGAATGAGCAGTTGGAACACCGTTTGGAATTGCGTATGCCTACTGAAGCAGAATGGGAATTTGCGGCTCGCGGAGGAAACAAGAGCCGGCATTATAAATACGCAGGGAGCGATAATCCGGATGAAGTGGCGTGGTATGAAGCCAATTCGGGTCAAACGACACATCCCGTGGGAACAAAGAAGCCCAACGAATTGGGAATATACGACATGAGCGGTAACTTGTGGGAGTGGTGCCAGGACTGGCAAGGTGCTTATCTGCCGGATGAGCAGACGGATCCTGTCGGTCCCGAAGAAGGTACACATCGTGTGATGCGCGGTGGCAGTTGGACATATGACCAAAGTTTCTGCAGAGTAAGCAGAAGAAATTATATCTCCAATGTCATAAGGGCCTCTAATTGCGGTTTACGTCTGGCAATGACTTTCTGACGAATGGTCATCACGCGTGCGTAATAATATAATAAGGTATATCAAGAGCCTGAATCTCCGCTTCGTAGCGGTGGAATAGTTCCATTCGGATTTCATCAGATCCGTTGGAACGGGCAGGGTCGGGTATCCAGGGTACGTCCGGATACGTCAATAAGTAAACATCCATCGGATAACGGTGGATGTTTTCATTTAACCACTCAGGAACATGCCCGAAGGCGTAGTCAAACCAGACCTTGGTGACGATCAGTTCGGTATCAAAAAAGGTCGGACCGGCTTCGCCTGAAAGACGCTCCAACTCCTTTATTTGGTATCTGGCGATGTCGCACAACTCATCCCATGTGACCTCTGTTGTGCCTTTCTGCTCCACATACGTGCGCGCGTACTCAGGCACGTACGTTCCTTTATATCGTTTGGCTAAATACTGCGCCAGCGAACTCTTGCCCGTACTCTCCGGTCCTATGATTCCTACTCTATACATCTGAAAACTGATGGCTGAATGCTGAAAGCTTATCGGGTGAGCATCAGTTTGATGTTCAGACCGATGTTATCAGCCTTGACCGGGTAGGAAGATGAGATAAGCGGCGTGGTACCCTGATGGTCATAGAACAGCTGCAGATTGATTTTCTGGCTGAGCACATAGTCGGCGCTGATCTTGATGGCAAACACTTTATTGCCGGACGAAGCCTGTGTGATGCCGCGGTCTAATTCCTGTGAGCCGACCACATAGAAGTCGCTCGGTATCTTACGCAGTAACATCTTCACGTCTTTGTAGGATACATCAACCTGCAGTTTGAGATCGTTGCTCACTTTCTTCTGTCCGCCATCTTTCTTCTTGGTGATGAAATTGAGGTTCTTGATGGTGTAACCGGCACCGATGACGAACTCGTCTGTGTGTCCTTCGGTCAGCTGGACGCTGGTGACATTGAGTGCCAGGTTGCGCTGCTTTCGGTACTCGGCTTTGAGCGACAGCGAGTTCTTCATTGTCATATTGATACCGATAAGCGGCGAGAAGGCTTCAGTCAGCGTCACACTGCTAATGTCATATGCCGATGATGGACGCGGCGCATCGGTTGTTACGTCACGTACAAAACCAAGCTGTTTGTTGGTTCCGTCCGCACCAATCCAGGTGGAGTACGAACCGAATGAACCGATCGCGTACTTACAGGTGTAGGCGTGTGTCAGTGTGACAGACTTGAAATGGTCGCGCATCCATGGCAGTTTGCCCAAACCGTCATATGTGATTGACCAGTTTGGCAGAATCCGCAGAATACTGAGGAACGGATTGAGGTTCATTGAATTGGCATCTCGTCCTGTGTAAGCGGCAAGGAATGCCGGGACAAGCACATCCGCGGAGTTGGAGTTAACGCGTCCGTGTTTGTTCGGGTCGTACTTGGTGCCAGCAGGTATATTGCTCATAAATCCGGTGCTCGGCAGGGTAATGCCGGTGTACTGGTCTTGTACACGGTCGGTCAAAAGGACGCGGTTCGCGAGGAATGCGTCATAAGCGGCATTGGCGAAGTTCTCTTCCTGACTGCCAACGTGGCTGAACAGCGTTCCGATGGCTACTTGTGTGATATTGAACGAACCGGTCATGTTCTCCTGCAGATGGTCGTAGGAGTAGATGATAGAGGTGGACTGCGCCATGTAGCGCTTTCCGTTCAACTGCACTTTGAGTCCGGGTAGCGGTTCTAGCGTCAGCTTGATGTCGAAATCCGAAGTGTGAGCACGTGTGGCGGGTTGTACCACTGAGGTGTCGCCGGACAGCCAGCCGTTTTGCTTGGCGCGCTCGATCATATCGTTCGGAATGAAACCAAAGGCGAAGTCATATCCCGGTGCATAAGCTCCGTTCACTTTGCGTTGTCCCATGAAGCCCGCTTCCGGTTCGAAGCCCGGAATGGTCATGGAGTTGGTCTCACGATAGGTGACTTGCAAGCGCCGGAACATCGTTCCTATGTACGCGAACATATCACCTGCCACTTGTGCGGGTGTGCGCTCGTTCGGGTCACGCGTGGTGACGGTGACGGTTGCCTTGGCGCAGTCTGCTTTCGGGGTGAGCGTCAGTTTGGTGTTACCTTCCGCTTTGAAGGTCACCGGAACTGCTTTGCCTGTTGAGTCGGCTACCACTACGGTCAGCATCTCACTGTTGAGACGGTGGGTGATTTCTATCGCTTCGCCTTTGACAAGCTCTACGGTCTGCGTGTAGTTCTTGGGTTTGAAACTACGGCGCGTGTTACGTCCCGTGTAGCGCTGCGTCATGGATTTCCAGTATTTGGACTTGCCGTACCATGTCTCGAAATTGATACCTCCGTCCACTTGCCACGACTGCAAGCTGCTGACGGTATTACCCATATTGACACCCGACGTAGTGGAAGCGGTGCGAGTCCAGTTATAGGTGGCGTTGTACGAACCGTTGGCAGTCAGCGCGTCCAATCCCGGGATGCGGGCGAACGGCACATTCCAACTGGCGGTGAATACCTGTTGGTACGTGTAGGGCGAACCCCAACGAGCCAGTGAACGCTGAATCGTGTCGCGCCATGCTTCGTATTTGTCGTGGTTGAACTCGGCATCAAAATAACGTCCGGTCAGTATCTCCGGTGTGTATTTGCCTTCGTCAATGATGGCGTTCATGGCGGACTGGAAACTGAACTTCATGTTCTTGGTCAGGTCGTACTTGATATCCACATTGCGATCCCAGGTAAAGTCTTTGCTGAATGTCAGATCCATGACATCCGCAGATGCACCTGCCAAATCGCGCATCTTCATATGGCTGAAGGTGCGGTGCATGTTGGTGTTGAACGCCCATGACTGCGGCAGATAGTAGAAGTTCATCTCTTTGAGGAACTTCACGTTTTGCACTTTCTCCACTTTGGCAAACGGTTCCCACGGTTTGGGATTGAAACTGTAGGCGTACTGGAACGAACCTTTCTGGTCCGTAGTGTAGTTGATTTCCATTTCCGGCGACCGCTCCAATTGCTTATTGTACGAAGCTGAAATGGAGAAGTTGGCGGGGTCGTAGAACATATCTTTGTTCTTCGAGTGTATGTTGACCTTGAAATTCGATACCGAGAACGATGTTGCCTCATGGACAGTGTTGGACATCCGCTTGATGGAATCCCGTTCTGCTTTGGTATCGTAGGTTCCCAGTGTCTCGCTGAGCTTGACATCCGTATCCAGCGGGTCGTAGTCCGGGCTGGTAGTCTCGTTGCTGTACGATACATACAGCGGCATCTGTATCTTCGCTTGTTCAGGGAACAGACGACCGGCCTCCAGTGCGGCACTGACGCTCAACTGGTAGAAATTCTCCAGGTTACGGTCCAGCACATTGGATTCGATAGAACCGTATCCGGCAGTCTCTAACCTACCTGCTACGTTCACTTGGGCAATGTCGCTGATAGCCAGCGCAGCGTTCGCCATGGCAGCAACACCGCCTTGCTCATTGAATTGGCTGAGGCGTAACTCGTTCACCCATACTTCACCGCTGGCGTCATGCTGACCGTTGTTACGCACACCGATCATGATCGTGGTCACTTCTTCCAGGGTCGGGTTACCCACCACGGTGATTTTGTTCTGCGGTTTGCCGGAAGCATCATCATAGATGACGTACGGAATGGTGTTGCTCACTCCCTCGTTTCCTGCCCGTTTGGCTTTGTTACGCGCTATCTTGGCTTCCGTCAGCACCTTGAGCGGGAAATCGAACATGTTCTCTGTCGGCCAAACGGCTTCACGGTCTGCAGCAGAGTTGTTATTGTAAATGCCCGGTTCGGTGAGGTGAAGCGGGATCTCGTATTCGTAGTAGTTATTGCGCAAGTCGGTACCCAAACGAATGAAACAGGTCAAGTCACCGTCTCGCAGTTCGGGATCAATCGCACTCAGTTGCTCGGCATGCACGAACATCTGCAGGTTCTTGTATTGGCGCATGTCGTATCCTGTGTTCTTGTACATCGCGCGTGCGTCATGCGGGCTGAGGTTCATCACGCGCATCACCATCGCTTGCTCGTTCTGTGCGATGAGTTGCGCTTGTCCCGGGTCGGTCTGACGGCTCACACCCGGCGGCAGCACGTAGTTCACCGGCGTACGGGTGCTGTTCTCCTCGATGTTGACAGTCTGCACGTCAATCGACGCGGACGCATTGACCGGTGTGCCGAGCGGTGCCAGATCGCGGGTGTACTGTCTCCAGTCTCCGCGTACCAAGTCGAGCGTCGCAAAGCGCAAGTGTGTCTCATGCTCGCAACCCGTGAGGTACATACGCATGAAACGGATGGATTTCCAGTTTCGGATAGAACCGATCTTCTGCACACTGGCACTGTCGCCGCGGAGAGGTATCTTGAACTGGTACCACGTCACGTCTTGTGTCGAACCGTCACGGAGCGTCACGCGGCGCACTTTCTTCTCTGTGATGTGCTGGCGTCCGACTTCCATCATGTCCGGACGAAGGATAACCTTGTACTGATAGTATTTCTCATACTCGTTGAGTGTATTATCGAGGTTGATATCCTCTACATCCGGTGTGAGGGTCGAAGCCGTTCCGTAACTCTCGGTCTGTTGTTCTGTGGCGGGAGAGTTGCCCTCTGTACCGTTGTAATGCTTGTAGCGGTTGAGGATAGACACTTCCTGTTCGTCGAAGTCGGAACCGCGGTAGTAGTGGAAATTATCACCGGCAGGGTCTCTACGGGGCGAGAACTCGTCATTGCCCCACGCGTTCCACACGTCCGGTGATACGCGGGCTTGCAGTTCGGTCAGGTACTGCTGATATGCGGGCCATGTCAACTCTTGCGTGGTGCTCAGACCGTTCAGACCCACGTCTTGCATAGCGCGTGCGCCCGTCTCGTTGCTGAACGCTACGACGGTGCTTGTGGTACGCGGTACATAGCCCCAAACGGTTGAATCGACACGTCCGACATCGGTTGCCGAGATCGGCAGACCGTGCTCAAACGCTTTCTTACCGTCACGTAAGATATCCTCGCTGATGTCACCGAGGTTAATGACCAGTTCGCCTTCGTACCCATCGGGGTTGGTCAATCCCGGATCCATCAGCCAGAACTGAATATATTCGATATTGGCTTTCTCAAAATCCGTGTTATCCAAGCGGCGCATGATACCTCCCCAACGCTGTCTGGGATTGGTCAGGTGACCATCCGCGCCGATTTCGCTTGCGCTGATGTTGTACTGTCCGCGCTCGTCGGGATAGAAAGAGAGGTTGAGTACTGCCAACTTGGTATCCACGTTGCTTGCTTCCTGACGGTTCGGATAAATCTCATCCTGATAGACAATACGGGTGCGGTGGTCGCTGAGTGCGGCTACGTCGTTACGGATATGTGCCGGTGTGTTGGTCTGCGGATACCCGAAGATAGGATCGACGGAGTACCACGACAGAAGTGCACGGTTCTTGTTATACGAGGTGAGGTTGATGTCCTTCGATTCGGCAAACACAGTCGGTGTAGCGGCCAGGAACCAGTAACTCGGGTAGTGTACGTCGATGTTAGTGGTCGTTGCTTCGAAATCGTCTATGTACGCCGTGCCGACAGTGCCGACATCGTTGGTGTGACCCGGGATAAGATGGGCAAACTCGGCATTGATAGAGAACGTGGAAGGTGCTGTGGCTGTAATCCACGGAATCTGGTCAATCGCGTTGGTAAGCCACTGCATCTCGGTTTTCCAGGAACCATTGACACCCCAGATGGTGTTGGCCAGCGGTTCGGAACCCGTGTTGACTTTCGTGGTCAGCGGACGTTCGCGCAAGTGCATAATAGTACCACCGATGATGAAGTCTTTGTTGAACTCATACTCCAGATGGGCACCGAAGAGCGACTTACGCTGCAGCGAGAAGGTGCTTTGGCTCTCCAGCCGGACATCCACGTTCGTACCGGATTCCAAGATAGAGGAGTTGAGAATGGTCACCGTTCCCATGGTGTAATCGACGGTGTAATCGACGTTCTCAATGAGGGTGGCTCCACCGGCAGTGACGGTCACCGAACCGCGCGGCACGTTCATCGCACCGAGACGTATCTCGCTGCTGTTGGTACCTTTGTATTTACCGGTAAGGTGGAACTTGTTCTTCTCGCTGATTTCCTGTGCGACCACTAATGTGGAGTCGTACAGTTCCTGATAGCAGTATTTGTTGACCAGCCTCGGGTCGTTGCCCAAAGCCGAAGCCAAGTGTTCGCCGAACGGCTCCAGTACAGGGAAGATGATCTTACCGCCGGATGCATAGACAGTGAGTCCTTCGAGGAAGTCAAATCGTCCGTCCGGGCTTGCGTTGTGCTTTGAGTCCAAACGGTCAAGGTTCATCACGCGGATGAGTTGCTTGCCTTGAATCGGTCCTTCGTTGAGGTACTGCACATCCGTTCCGACCGAATCGTTGCGGTAGGTGACGTAGAACTCGAATTTCTCTTGGTTGATACTGGTGGCACCGAGCGAGTAGATGTTTTTCATCATCAGGTCCCATGTGCCGCGGTTCTTCTGTGTCGGTGCGTTGGCGCTGGATTTCAGCATCTTGAGTGCCAGCGCGTTGGGCGCACGCAGCTCCTCATTGCCGTCTGTAGAAAACTCACCGACTTGGAATACTTGTCCGTTGTAGGTGTATTCATAGGCGACAGCGAGCACTTCGTCCTGGTTAAGCGCACTCTTGAGAGAGATATAACCTAATGAGCTGTTCAGCGTATATTCGCTGCTGGTGAGCAGTCGGGCTGATTCGATCTTCTCGAAATCCGAACCGCCTTCCATTCCGTTGAGTCCTTCGAGTGCAGTACTGGTCTGCTGCAGGTCCCGGAACGCGGTGGCGCGGATGGCGGAGTATAGCCCGTTGGCGTTGTTGTCCGGTGCCCCAATAGGCGCACCGCCCCAACTCGTGTTCTGCGTGTGGCTGCTGTTCTCACCGAGGTCGGTGAAAGCAACGATGTTACGCGCCTGGTCGTAGTTACCGCGTTTGTTGGTCACCCACACTTCAATCTTGTTGATCGTCACGCCGGAAGCTATGTACGGCGCACTCGCCATTGACTTCTCGTAGTTGTCGCGGAAGAAATGGCTGAGGAAGAAATGTCGGTTCTCGTCGTAACTGTCACCGCTGATGTCGAATCGCGTCATCTGCGCACCGCCTTGGCTGCTGACGGTCTGCGCCTCGCTGTTCTGCTGCGAGATAAGGGCTTGGATGCGGAACTTGCCGAACTTGAGGTTCGTCTTGATACCGAACAGCGCTTTGCTGCCGCGGATGAGCGAACTGTTAAGATCCATCGTCACGTTACCCGCCTCGATGGACTGAATGATATCGTCTTCTTCGCCTTTGTAGTTCAGTTTGAGGTTCTGCTGGTCGAAGGAGAAAGACGCTTCGGTGTTATAAGACAGGTTGAAGTTCAGTTTGGAGCCCACCTTGCCTTGTATGCTGGCTTGTATCTTCTCGTCGAAGTCGAAGATATTGTTGTTCCGCGCGCGCAGTGTAAGAGACGGGTTGGCGATGTATTGGTGTTTGAAACCGAACAGCAGTTCGGCGGATCCTTGCATCTTCAGTTGCACACCGCCCGGTCCGAACACTTTGTCTGCCGGACCGATGTTGAACTTCATGTCGGTGATGTCGAACTTGGTCTCGTTGTTATGCTCCACTTCGCTTATCTTCTGCTGCCAGTAGCGGTGCATGATCTGCCTCTCCGCATATTGGTTGTACTCATCCTGTGTGAGCATGTAGGGCGTGGTGATATCGGTTTCTCCGATGCGCGTGTGGAGCACGTACGTGCCTGTCTCCGGCTGGTACTCAATGGTCGTGGTGATGTTGTCCGGGTCGTTGAGATCCAATGACGAAACGGGCATGCTGATGTCACCGAAGTTCTGTGCTCCTAACTGATGCACTTGTGTCGGAGCCCATAGTGCCGAATCGGTAAGGGTGATGATGTCGGCGACAGCTTCGGGCGTGAGGGTGGAGTCGGAAGCCGCGGCAGCAGCTGCAGCAGCGGCTGCGGCTGCGCGCTCTGCGGCAGCACGTTCTTCTGCTTCGCGTTCCGCTTTCTCACGCTCTTTCTTCGCTTTCTCTTCTGCAACCAGTTCTTTCAAGGTCTTTGGCTTGGCCTTGCCTTGTGCAGAAACGCTTACCGCCGTAAACGGCAGCAGCAAAGCAAACAGTACTATGTATAGAAATCTATTTTTCAATGACTAAATGACCAAATGGTAAATGTTATAGCATTTTCAGCGCTTCGCGAATGACGGCTTCCACTTTGAGTGTCGGGTCTTTTTGCAGGATCTTATCCACCGCTTTACCGCTGGCTGCAGCAGCAAATCCGAGCATGGTCAGCGCGCTGACAGCTTCCGCTTTCACACCGCTTTCTGCCGGTTCGTCAAATGCCATCGGCAGTTCTGTCGGGTCGCCGCCCAGATCCAGTTTGAGCGCTTTGTCCTTCAGATCGACGATGATGCGTTGTGCCGTCTTCGGACCGAGTCCTTTCACTTTCGCCATGCCCTTTGCGTTGCCGGTAGCAATCAGCATTCGCAGCTCCTCGGCAGAGAAAGCCGATAGGATCATCCGTGCCGTGGACGCGCCGACACCGCTGACGGTCATCAGCAGTTCGAACAGCTGCCGTTCCGCTCTGGATGTGAAGCCGTATAACTCATGTGCATCCTCGCGTATCACTTCGGTAGCATAGAGTTTGACCTCTTTCTCTTCGTTACCCACCAGAGCAGAGTAGGTTGGCAGGGTAATAGCCAGCGCATATCCCACACCTGCAGCTTCCACCACTGCTTC
>JAFPGA010000101.1 GCA_017423085.1 Paludibacteraceae bacterium
CAAATCAATATTTTTCATGAAGAAAATTTGCATATTCCAAAAAATTTTTGTATCTTTGCACTCGATTTAGGAAATATCCTGCTCAGGTTATAAACCGGTTTGCAGCGGATTTAGGAAAATCTCTTCTTCCCTCATTTACCCCCTCTTTGCAACCGAAATTAGAGTATTTTGCAAGTAGAGTTGATGGCGGAACCTGGTTCTCCTAGACCATTCTAAATTTACAAACTTGCAAATAACACATATACAATACATTATACAGCATGTCTCGACATCTGAAATCTATCATAAAAAACCGTTTAAAAGGCATCGTATCCCGCTACGTGCCTCCAACGGAAGTCTCCGCTTCCCACAGACGTGGAGTGCGCTATTTGGAGTTCGTTCCGGCAATTGAAATGTATTGTGGCAAGATGAACACCTTCAAAGAAGGATCGCATTACAACAAACATATCATTATCCGTCGTGTTCCGCGTTGTGGTGGTAACCTCTACCAGCTCTACACCTACCATTTCCCAACACATTGGTCAACCGCCTGTGTGGCGAACCGTGAACTCATCAAACTCGCACAGCGTCAGGCACATGCGTTGGAACACGACTACTCTCCCGCAGCCCTTGAGTGGCGCTTGCGGTTCTTTACCCATTATTTCCGTGTCGTCAGAGGCGGAGCCGAACCCGAACCCGGCATAAAGCGCTACTCCCGTTTCTACCAATACACCTACGTCGCCATCTACCGTGAACTCCAAGCCGCCCGCGATGCGCAACAACGTCAAACCACCTCAAACGACTTCCAACAACTTCAAACCACTGCAGATGACATCTCGTTTGAGCCCGTCTCACGCCCCCTGCGTGATCGTCGTTCGTATCCCTTAACCGCCCTTATCCACGACCCCGAACCCGAAATTTCCGCCCCGCCTATATCTCCTTTGCAATATTTTTGCAAAATAGTGACGTGAAACCTTGCACATGTCAATTTTTTTCACTACCTTTGCAGCCGCAAAGGTTAAAACCCGATTATCGCTTGCCGACGTAACATACTATACAATAACAAATAAAATTTAAACCGATGGGACGATGGGATATAACTGTCTATTAAGAAAAAATGAAAAAATCCTATTATTTGTGGGCATTGATCAGTGTGTTCATGCTGACCGCATGCGAGAAAGAACAAACGGTTGACAATGACGTTTGGAACGATGCCACCAAATTGTGGATGGCTGGTGAAGACGGATCATCCATGTATGGTTTTATCAACGCGAAAGGGGAAATGGTCATTCCGGCAAAATACGTCACTTGCTCCAGTTTCTCTTATGGTTATGCCAAAGTAACAGAGACTGAGTCTGGTACCGATTTCTACTTCATCGATAAAAACGGTAATAACGTCAATGCCCCCGCTGCAGAGCAATATGGCACAGCTTTTATAAACGGTTACATCAACTTCAAAGAGGGAGGCAAATGGGGTAAAATGAATACCAATTGGACTACCGTTATTCCGGCTAACTACTATTCGCTCGGCTCGACTGCGGCCAACGGCTATTCTTGTTTCAAAGAGACATCGGATGGTAAATACGGCTATCTTGACAAGAACGGCGAAGTAGTTATCCCGGCGAATTTCGTTTCCGCGAGTGCTTTTGCCAATGGTATCGCTGTCGTTAGTGTCAGTGACAGTATCGGCCTTAGGGACGGTGTCATCAACGAGAAAGGTGAGTATCTGGTTGAATTGCAAGAAAATACGCTGGAAAATCTTGGCGAAGGTCTTGTTTCTTTCATAGACTCCGACTGGAAGTATGGTATCTGGGACAAAACGGGCAACATCATCCTCAGTGCAACATATGACGATATTTATCCGTTCACGTGCGGGCTGGCTTTAGTACAGAAGGATGGCAAATACGGTGCCATCAACACAAAGGGTGAAGTAGTTGTTCCTGTAAAATGGTCTTACCTTATTTCATTCCGTGATAATGTTGCTTGGGCTACCATGGACGATATGAACGACTATTTTGATGGTGATATGACTTGGTATGCTATCAATACCAAAGGAGAACAACTCTTCCAACTTGAAGAAGGAGAAGTTCCGAATATATTAGCAACTCTCGGCGAACTAGTCGGGGTAACCTGTACGTACTGGCAGTTCCATAACGGACTCGCAAATATTTACAACCTCAAGACAGGCAATTCTCGTTACGTTAATAAAAGTGGTCAAACTATTTACACGTGGAACGAAAATACGGGGGCAGAGGCACCCGCATTCAATCCAACGGAAGAGGACTTCCGCAATGCCATTAAAGCGTCCATGCTGGACACCGAGTATGCCCCGCTTTTTGAAGAAATACGCTAAATAATGCATTTCAAAACAGAATAAGAGACAGCGGCACATGTCGCTGTCTCTTATTCTATCATCGCAAAGTTTTACTTTGCCTGTAAAAAAATGCCTAAAAAATTTGCATATGTGCAAAATTTGTTGTACCTTTGCACCGGATTTGAGAAAAGGGTTCTCTTTTTTTCAGATTTTTCCAAGAATATATTTTATTTTGATTATGCAATACGAATTACAAAAACTCGAGCGTATGTCGCTCGAAGAAGTGCGTGAGATAGCGGAGCGGATGGGGCTGAAGCCCCGCCGCAGCCAATCGATACGCGAGATCAGTTACGCCATTTTGGATGCTCAGGCGGACAACCGTGCCGCCGTGGTGCAAGCCAAAGAGGATGAACGTGCCGCAGCCGGTCTGCCGAGCAAACGGGAACGTGCACGGGGTGTGAAGCGCACTGCGACCAAGGTCAAGGTGTCCGACAAGCCTATTCTGGCAACCGTAGGCACCGAGAAAGAGCAGATGGCACAGATGCAAGAACACCTCGAAGCCGAGAACCACAAGCCGAACCGCACCGTGCAGCAAGCCGGAGGGATTCAGCTGTCAGCCGTCAGCATTCAGCATTCAGAAGAGCCGTCAGCCGTCAGCGAGGTCACACCTGCGGCAGAAGAACCCGTTCAGCCGAAGCCTAAGAAACGCGGACGACCGAAGAAAGTACAGGAGGTAGCAGCTCCGGCAGAAGCCCAAGCACCGGTGGAGCAACCCAAAGAGGCACCGACAGCGGCACCCGGCGAGGAGCCGAAGGAAGAGCCGGCAGAGGAAACTCCGGATTACATCCTGCCGGATCTGGGCGAGAACGTAATCGCCATGGGAACGCTGGAGTGCGCACCCGACGGTTACGGATTCCTGCGTTCAGCGGACTACAACTACCTACCCTCGCCTGACGACGTGTATGTAAGCAAGGATCAGGTGCGTACGTACGGACTCAAGCCCGGCGACACCGTCGAGTGCTCCATCCGCGTCAACCCGCAGCCGGATAAGTTCTTCCCCATGGACCGCGTCATCCGCATCAACGGACTGGCTCCCGAACTGGCGAAGAAACGGGTGGCGTTTGAGAACCTGACACCGCTCTTCCCCGATGAGAAATTCAAGCTCTGCACGGGGCACGGTGACAGTCTGAGCGTGCGTATGATTGACCTGTTCTCGCCGATCGGTAAGGGGCAGCGCGGACTGATCGTGGCACAGCCCAAGACCGGTAAGACCGTGCTGCTCAAAGAGTTGGCGAACGCTATTCTGAAGAACAACCCCGAGGTCTATATGATCGTGCTGCTCATCGACGAGCGTCCGGAAGAGGTGACAGACATGAGCCGTAGCGTGAATGCCGAGGTGATCGCTTCGACCTTCGACGAACCGGCAGACAACCACGTACGCGTGGCGAACATCGTTCACGAGAAAGCCAAACGATTGGTAGAGAGCGGTCACGACGTAGTGATCCTGCTCGACTCGATCACCCGTCTGGCACGTGCGTACAACACGGTAGCACCGTCCAGCGGAAAAGTGCTGTCCGGCGGTGTGGAGGCACAGGCACTGCATAAACCGAAGCGTTTCTTCGGTGCCGCACGTAACATCGAGAACGGCGGCAGTCTCACCATTATCGCTACCGCCCTCACCGAAACAGGATCCAAAATGGACGACCTCATCTTCGAGGAGTTCAAGGGTACGGGTAACATGGAACTGCAGCTCGACCGCAAACTGGCTAACCGCCGTATCTTCCCTGCTGTCGATATACCGGCATCCAGCACACGCCGCGACGACCTGCTGCTGCCGCCGGATGTCATCAGCCGTATGTGGCAGATCCGCAAACAGTTAAGCGACATGAGCGGACAAGAAGCCATGGAGAAGCTCAAGACCTACATGGAAAGAACCGAAGATAACGACGAGTTCCTGTTGGCCGTCAATGGCGCACGATGAAGATTTTAATTCTCAATGGCCCTAATTTGAACCGACTCGGGAAACGGAAGCCCGAGATATACGGTTCAAAGAGTATGGCACAGATTTTGTTAGATATCCAACGAATCTGGCCGGAGGTGCATTTTGTCTATAAGCAGTCCAACCACGAGGGAGACCTCATTGATTGGATACAGGGAGCGAATGATGGAATGAGCGCGGCTATGCCGCTCAATGGTGACGCTTCGCTTAATGATGTTCAAGGGATCGTCCTCAACGCGGGCGGGTACTCGCATACCAGCGTAGCACTGCGGGATGCCGTGGAAGAGTGCGAAATACCGGTGGTCGAAGTGCATATCAGCGACATCCGCCAACGGGAACCCTTCCGACAGACCAGTCTCCTCACGGACGTGTGCGCACATAGTATAATAGGTCATGGGACAGACGGCTACCAAGAAGCCGTAGATTGGCTATTAAATAAGGTATTAGTATGAAACGATTGTTTACAGTAATGATGATGCTGAGTGCCGTACTCACATTATTGGCTGCTAACCCCGTGACGGGTAAAGTGGTCGATTTTGGCACCAAGCAAGCCATCGATTTCGCCAACGTCAGCATCATGCAAGGCGAGAACCTCGTCACCGGTGCCATCACCGATGCGAAAGGCGAGTTCACCATCGAGGTCGAGGACGGCAAATACATGCTCGTCATCTCGTTCATGGGTTATACCGAGCAGCGCAAAGAGATCACCGTTGCCGGCAAACCGCTGAACGTAGGACGTATCGCGCTCAAAGAAGATACACAGGTGCTGAGCGAAGTGGAAGTGGTGGGACAAGGCAGTTCCATGCACTTCGAGTTGGATAAGAAAGTGTTCACCGTCGATCAGAACATCGCTTCGGCAGGTGCCAGCGTGAGCGAAATACTGGAGAACATCCCGTCCGTGGATGTGGACCAGGAAGGAAACATATCGCTTCGTAACTCGGACGATGTAGAGATCTGGATCAACGGCAAGCCCGCGGGACTCAACTCCGAGAACCGCGCACAGGTGCTGCAACAGATGCCCGCCGGTACGATCGAGAAGATCGAGCTCATCACCAACCCGAGTGCCAAGTTCTCGCCCGAAGGAACGACCGGCATCATCAACCTCGTCATGAAAAAAGACCGCGTGGCGGGCTACTACGGTTCGATACAAGCGGGTCTGGACTACGCGCTCGCCAATCCGTGGACGACCCCTCCGGGAGCCAATGTGGGCTTTAACATCAATTTCAATGCCGGTCCGGTGGATGGCTATTTCAATGTCGGTTACCGTTACCACACCAGCAACGGTGGTAGCATCACCGACCGCTACAACCTCAGCGGCACGGGTTCGCAGGTTTTGGACTCCAGCCTGATAACAAGCCATCTGACGCAAGAAGGTCAGCAGAGCCATCGTGGCGGCGGTATGTTCGCACGAGGCGGTCTGAACTTCCGTCTGGCAGAGCACTCTACCCTCGGCATTTCCGGTTTCGGCATGATCAGCACCAATGTCAAAGGCTTGGGCATGGACAACATCAACCATCGTTCGTATCTGCTGACCCAGCCCGATGGTACGGTGCTGCGTGACTACACACGTGACCAAGCCGGAAACGGCTCTCACCCGGGCGGTAACGCTACACTTGATTATACATTCGAGATGGACAACCATAAGTTGTACGTCAGCGGTACGTATAACAACTTCGGTTTCAACATGCTCACCGACTACACGCAGATAGAGAACAACGATACGACCTATCAGGACCAGAACAGCTGGAGCAAGGAACAAGGTATCGAGATCAAAGCGGACTACGAGTGGAAACCGACCCCGCAGAGCCGTTTGGAAGCCGGTTATGACTACACGCGCAACTGGAGCAACAGTAACTCGGACGCACATAACCTGAACGCAGACGGAACGGTGATGAACGAACTCTATCCGTACTACGCCGACTTCCACGGTCTGACACAGAACCACGCTATCTATGTCACGTACGGTAACCGGTTCTGGGACAAACTGTCGATCCAGGTCGGCTTGCGCGGTGAGTACTACATGCGTCATCTGGAGTCCACCTACAAGGACGGAATGGGCGTGGAGCAGGACTCCTATGCAGCGTTCCCCAACAAGAAAGATACGGCGTATTTCCAAGTGTACCCGAGTGCGTATATCGGTTATGATTTCGGTAACGGACATGAGTTGCAACTCAACTACACCCGTCGTGTACGCCGTCCGTGGGGACACCAGATCAACCCGCGCATGGACTTCAGCGACTCGACCAACATCAGTTACGGCAACGTCGATCTGTTGCCCTCGTACTCCAACAACCTCGAGCTCAATTACCTCAAGACCTGGGAGCGTCACACGCTGAGTGCCGGTGTGTTCTGGAAATACAACGAAGGCGCCGTGCAGAACATCAAATACATGGACGGCGATGTGATGAAGAATACCTACCTCAACGTCTCGACACGTCAGGAGTTGGGTATTGAGATCGTTGCCAAGAACCGTCTCTTCGACGATCTGCTGCAACTGACCACCAGTGCCAATTTCTATTGGAACAACATCGCTGCCGTCAACCAGACCATCAGCCATCAGGGAGTCGATATCCCGGTTAACCTGGCGGCACAGAACATCTTCGCCGGTTCGGTACGCGTCAATGCACAGTTCCTGTTCACCAAGAACTTCAGCGGACAGATCAGTGCCAACTACCGTTCCCCGCGCGTCGTAGCACAAGGTACGACCAGTCACTCCTACTCGATTGATCTGGGTCTGCGTCACACCTTCCTCAACAAACAGTTGGCATTGGCGCTCAACGTACGTGACCTGCTCGACAGCCGGGCACGCCGTAACAACACCTGGGGTGACGGTTTCTGGCAGTTCAGCGAGAACCGCTGGCACAGCCGTTCCATCAGCCTGACGCTGACCTATAACTTCGGTAACCAGCAAGGTCGCAGACGCGGGCGTACGGACGGTGACTTCAATAGCGGAAGCGATGACTTCGACGATAGCGGCAACAGTAATAGCGATTATTGATCGAAATTAAAAATTAAAAATTAAGAATTAAAAATTAAAAATTACGCGTTATAGACGATACATATTAGTCCTGTGTCTTTTGGCCTGTGTCCTTGTTCCCCTAAGGGCGCAACGAGGACAGAACAGACCCTATGTGGATGACAAACTGTTCCACTTCGGTTTTCAGTTGGGTGTCAATTTCGCCAGTTTCGGTGTGACCGATTCGGAACTGCCTATCGAGAACCCCGTG
>JAFPGA010000102.1 GCA_017423085.1 Paludibacteraceae bacterium
TCTATAAACCTTGTTATTATTGGTAGCAATAAAGATATGAACATCAGACCCATTAAATTCACCAGATAAGAATTCCTCTCCACGTTCATAATGGTACGTGAACCCCTTATCTTTAAGCTTTTGTATCATTTCTTGCTTTGTTCCGTCAATAGGGATACCGAGAAACTTGGTCGGATAAATTTCCGCCATCACACTTGCGGTCATGAGGAACGCTACTATAAAAAGAAATATTTTCTTCATGCTTTCGAAATGTTTTTTACAGCTGATTTTCAGCAAGTTACAATTAGTGCAGTTTTTCATATTGTGTTTGTGTTGTTTGTCAGAAACCTTTGCGGGTGCAAAGGTACAACAAATTTTTGATATGTGCAAATATCAGAGCAATTTTTTCTACTCGCGGAGTTAGCCGCGAGGGCGGGACAGTTGTTGCTCGCGGAGTTAATGCCCTGCGCGTATCGGTTGCAAAGGTACTGCTTTTTTTGACATACACAAGATTTTGCCGAAAAAATTTGCATATGTCAAATATTTTGTGTACCTTTGCAGCCGCAAAGGCCGGTTTGGTAGTAATCGTTCGAGCAGAGCGAGATAAGAACCGGAGCAGGTTAAGCTATGCAGTTTAAGAATATGGATATATCAATTATAGTGCCTCTGTACAACGAGGCGGAATCGCTGCCGCATTTATATGAATGGATTGCGCGCGTAATGAAGGAGAATAAATTCTCCTACGAAATTATTTTTGTCAATGACGGCTCGATTGATAACTCATGGGAAGTTATCAGTGAGCTTTCAGAACTCAGCCGTCAGCATTCAGACGGTGCCGTGCGGGGCATCTGTTTCCGTCGCAACTACGGCAAGAGTGCGGCGCTGTATCACGGATTCAAGGCGGCACAAGGGGATGTGGTCATCACCATGGATGCCGATCTGCAGGACTCGCCGGACGAGATTCCGGAGTTGTACCGCATGATCCAAGAAGAGGGATACGATTTGGTGAGCGGCTGGAAGCAGAAACGCTATGACAATGCGCTGACCAAGAACCTGCCGTCCAAGCTGTTCAACGCGACCGCACGTTATGTGACGGGTATTCAGCTGCACGACATGAACTGCGGTCTGAAGGCGTACCGCAATGAGGTGGTGAAGAACATCGAGGTGTTCAGCGAGATGCACCGTTACATCCCGTATCTGGCAAAGAACGCCGGTTTCACCAAGATAGGCGAGAAAGTGGTGCAGCACCGCAAACGCGAGTTCGGTTCGTCCAAGTTCGGTATCAACCGTTTCGTGAACGGCTATCTGGACCTGATGACGCTGTGGTTCCTGAACAAGTTCGGCAAGCAGCCGATGCACTTCTTCGGTTTGGTGGGCAGTCTGATGTTCGCAATCGGTTTCATCGCTGTGGTTGTAGTGGGCGGTATGAAGCTCTATGCACTCTCGAACCATGTGTCGGCGATGTTAGTGGGCGTGAACCCGTATTTCCATATCGCGATATTGATGATGATTCTCGGTTGTATGCTGTTCCTTGCCGGATTCCTTGCCGAACTCGTTATCCGCAATTCGCCTTCGCGAAACGATTACCTCGTTCGAGAGGAAATTAAATAAAAATTAAAAATTAAAAATTAAGAATTACGGATTACGGCAGGTGGCGCAGAGCTTGGACGATCAAATAAACACCGTTGAGAAGGCGTTAGGCGAGCGTATGATAGACCATGCGCTGATTATTGTGCGCTCCTGGCTCAATGAGTTAGGCGAGAACAATCCCTACGAACAGGCGTATCAGTCTATCTCAACGCGCTATCACGCCATGCTCAATGCGTGGATCAGTTCCGATGACGAGGACACCGATGCCCGTCTGAACGAACTGACGGGTGAGACGTATCAGTTGTCCGATGCCGCCTATGCCGCGATCCGTATCAAGCGCGGTCTGTCGCCCGACATGCACGGTTTCAATCCGTCGCATGTGCCGTCCGTGGTTAATTATTTCTCCAACTGTGTACAGATGCGTCCTGAGGACTACGAATGGTTGCAGAACGCGCTGGCGGACCCGAACCGGGCGGCTACGGCGCTGATGGCGGTCGGGGCGCTATCCAAGAACCTGCGCGAGTGCTTCACCATAGACGGTTTCCTGGCCCTGGTAGCGGGCATCAAAGCTGAAAGTGCCCTCGTCTCCGACCAGTGTCTGGCATATGTGTTTACCTTGCTGATTCACTACGATATACGCATCGATTTCTTCCCGCAGATACAGGACGCGTTCATTCAGACTTTGCGCGAAGTGGACGGCGAAGGGGATAATGCGTTTGAGGTGCTGTGTGCGTTGGTTCGCTCGACCCATCCCAAATGGACACAGAAAAGCAACACCGACCCGCTGGTGGAGCAGCTACCGGACGATGTGCGGAGTCTGCTGTCTATGTTAAGCACAGAGAGCGGAGAAGGGGAGATTGTGAGTTGGATGCCCAAATCGGAACAGGAGTACATGCAGGGCTTGGTGGATATGCTGCCGGGTACCTGGTTGTACGAAGTGCTGGTGACCGGTAATTCCGAACGGGAAGCGAACCTTGCCGGAACGTATCTGTCAGTCGGACGCATGGACTTGCTGTGGGATCATCCGAACTACGCGGAGAAATACCTGATACATGTGTTGCGCGAAGGCTCCTCCAGTCCGATGGATTATATCAATTACGGTCATTGTCTGATGCTTCGCGGCGACCGTATTATGGCGTATGAGAACTACCGCCAGGCACGCTCTATGTGCAGCAACGTCAAAGAGTTCTTCGCGCTCTTCCGCCCCGACCGACGCCAGTTGGTGGATCACGGCGTTCCCGTGGAGCAAGTCTATCTGATGGAAGATATGCTGCTTACCGGAAGTTGAAAGTTGAAAGTTTAAAGTTGAAAGTTTAAAGTTAGAGGTAGAAACCTAAACCTGCTGCGACAAATTCCACTTTCGTCAGATGCGCTTTCATCGTAGCGTGTACAAACAGATGGTAGGGTAGTCGGTACCGTACCGCAATCTGCGTGTATAACCATCCGTCCGGATAGCCGGCACTGCCGGCATTGAGCAAGTCGTACGGGTAGAAGATACCTTTGCTCGGCATCTGTCCGTTCTGCCACAAGTCGTTATACGCCGTTTCGTCTTTGACCGACACTTCGCGGTTCTTAATCGGGTCATAGAGATAGACTCCGAAATGGAAACCGGCGGTGAAATGTCCGATCACGAACTCCGGCTGCACACTCACACCCACACGCCAGCAGTCGGCTTGTGTGGCACCTGTCAGATAGGTCTTGCCGAACTTGGTGGGGCGGTCGTAATACGCGCCGTCGTAGAACACATCGATACCACCGCCGAGACGGAAGATACGGTGCGCACGCCAGTAAGCCGCTACCTGTATCTCCGAGCAGAAGAAGGTCTGTTGGTCCTTGTAATAAACCTGCCGCGCCGCACCTGACCATGCGAACTCAATCTCGCAGTGCTTCTCGCGCAGTTTCTCCAGGCTGTATTCCTTGGTCTGATGCCCGGAAGAGGTCAGCGCACCGTTCGACGGGCGGTACTGCACGCACAACTCACCGCCGAAAATGTTATAACCCGAATTGGGCTGAAGGATGCTGCCGTTGCTCATGTGGTACCAACCTGCCGCCAGCCCGACCGTCCAGCCGTTGCGGATAGGGAAGTGGAAATACAGTTCTTCCGGGAAATAATAATTGAATACCGACCCGACCGAGCGGTTCACATTCGGAATATCCAAGGTCGTATAGATCTGATCCGGGGGAACGGTGTTGTAATAGGTTTTGGTCAGCAGTGCGCAGCCGACACCCGGGCGGATACCGAGCTCGAAATGCTCACTCTTGTAAAACGGTATATCCACGAACGCGTATGGCGCAAAAGCGTGTCCCAACACGTCCTGCTCGCCGCTGCGGGTGCAGTCTATCTTCCAGTAACTGAGCGCGACACCGACACGGGCATGGTTCCACTCACGCAGACTCTGCCATTCGGGGGCAAAAGAGACCGCAAAATTGACTCCGGCGGACGGACCGATCCATTGACCCTTTTGACCGACCGATGCATCGACCTTACCGTCCGGCATGATCATACCGGCACGCATGGACAAACGGTAGTCGATATCCGCTGCTGAGGCTTGCAAAAATGCCGCCAATACTATGAACAAAACAGTCCTTTTCATTTTTTCGGCTGCAAAGATACGATTTTTTTTGCATATATCAAAATTTTTTTGTAATTTTGTGCCCGATTTGTATTTATATGACGATGATTAAGCAGAGTGATATACAAAATATCTTTTTCTTGGGTGTCGGCGGCATAGGAATGAGCGCCTTGGCGCGCTATTTTCATCACCGCGGTTATGCCGTAGCCGGCTATGACCGTACGCCTTCTCCCCTGACGCACGAACTGGCGGAAGAGGGTATCTGTGTGACCTACGATGAAGATCCTTCCTACTTCATTTCTCATTTCTCCTCTTTCAACTCCCGCCACACGCTGGTGGTGCGCACACCTGCCGTCCCGGACGACTGCGCGCTGTACGTCTATCTGCGTCAGCAGAACTACGACATCCGCAAGCGGGCGGAAGTGCTGGGCTTGGTGACGCGTCAGATGAAAGCGCTCTGCGTAGCCGGCACGCACGGCAAGACGACGACCAGTACCATGCTGGCGCATCTGCTGTATCAGTCGGAGTTGGGCGCGAACGCGTTCCTCGGCGGTATCAGCATGAACTACGGCACGAACCTGCTGCTGCAGAAAGACAGCGAGCTGGTGGTGATTGAGGCGGATGAGTACGATCGCTCGTTCCATCACCTCACGCCTTACATGTCTGTGGTAACGGCCGTCGATGCCGATCACCTGGATATATACGGTACGGAGGAAGCCTATCGCGATGCGTTTGCTCATTACACGAGCCTCATCACCGGCGCGTTGGTCATGAAGCACGGCATCGCCCTGCAGCCGAGACTGCAAGAGGGGGTGAAGCTGTACACCTATGGAGTGATTGAAGATTGTAGATTGAAGATTGAGGATTTGCCCGATTTCTATGCAACGAA